>JBEKWZ010000500.1:0-3908 GCA_049512555.1 Candidatus Sulfotelmatobacter sp.
CCGTCTCAAAATATTCCGACGCCAGATCGGCCACCGCCATCGGCCCCCAGCGCAGCAACCGAAACATATCCCGCTTGCCCAGCTTACGAATCGCGCGCCCCGTCTTGAGCATGCTCCACAAATCGCCGCCGGTGGGATGGTCGATGTCGGGCGGCGTGGTCGCCAGCGCTTCGCCAATGACCTTGCCAATCTTCGCCAGCGATTGCGCGAATTCCGGATACTTCGCCGCATCTTTCTTCGAAAATGCCGCGATCTCCTGCGCTGACTTGCCCACATCCCGGTAGAGCGAAAGCGCCCGCCCATCAGGCGAAAGCGCCGTCACACAAATCTCGGGCGTGATCAACCTGAGCCCATGCTGCTCCAATTGCATGTCGCGCAAAACGCTTGGCAGAATCGGTCCCGCCGCGTGCGCCAGCGTCGAACAACGAAATCCAGGATGAAATTCATCCGTAACCGCGGCCCCGCCAACCTGCGCGTTGCGCTCGATCACCAGCGGCTTGTATCCGGCCTTGGCCAGATAGAACGCCGTGACCAACCCGTTGTGGCCGCCGCCAATAATGACAATGTCGCGCTGGGCTTGACGAGCTTGCGTTTGACTCGCCATGTCTACGCCGCTCCTTTAATGTCTTTCAAAATTTCCAGCGCCGCCAGCCGCCCGTTCGCACCCATGATCCCACCGCCCGGATGCGTCGCCGAACCACACATATAAAGGTTCTTGATCGGTGTGCGGTACTGTGCCCATCCCGGAACCGGACGCAAAAAGAAAAGTTGTTCCAGCGAAAGCTCGCCCTGAAAAATATTGCCCTCGCTCAGTCCCCACTCGCGTTCCAGATCAAGCGGCGTGACCACCTGCTTCTGAATGATGATGTCCTTGATGTTCGGCGCGTACTCGGCAATCGTGTTCACCACGGTATCGCCGAACGCCTCTTTCTGATCATCCCAAGTGAGCCCAGGGCGCAGCTTGTAAGGCGCATACTGCACGAAGCACGACAGCACATGCTTTCCCGGCGGCGCCACCGACGGATCGGTCAACGAAGGAATCACCATGTCGATATACGGATGCCGCGAGAAGTTGCCGTACTTCGCGTCGTCATAGGCGCGCTCCATATATTCGACCGACGGCGAAATCGAAATCGCGCCGCGCAAGTGCGCGCCCAGTCCGGGCATGCATTTGAAATTCGGTAGCCCGTCCAGCGCCATGTTCACCTTGCCGGAAGACCCGCGGAACTTGAAGCGGTTCACGTCTTCCAGGAAATCCCCTGGCAAATGCTCAGCTTCAATAAACTTCGTGAAAGTCAGCCGCGGATCGACGCTCGAAGAAACCACATCGGCGTAAATCTCGTCGCCGTTCGAAAGCACCACGCCCTTCGCCTTGCCGTTCTTCACAATGATCTGTGAAATGCCGGACTTCGTGCGGATCTCCACCCCGGCCTCGCGGGCCGCATCAGCAATCGCATTCGAAATTGCGCCCGTACCACCGCGAGCAAATCCCCACGCGCGAAACGCACCGTCGATCTCCCCCATGTAGTGGTGCAGCAGCACATACGCCGTTCCCGGAGAGCGCACGCCCAGGAACGTGCCGATAATTCCTGAAGCCGACATCGTCGCCTTCAACACGTCGGTCTCAAACCACTGATCGAGAAAATCAATGGCCGACATCGTCATGAGCTGGACTTGATTGTATTTGTCGTAACTCGACATGCCCTGAAATCGCCGTCCAATGAACAGCAGCTTCATCAGTTCACGCGGATCGAGTGTGGTCGGGTCCGGCGGCACCATGCTCAGGATCGGCTTCACGAACCGGCACATCGCCTGCATGGCCTTGCCAAACTCGTCATAGGCTTCGGCGTCCACTCGCGAGTGGCGGGCGATTTCACGGTGAGTCTTGCCGTGGTCATTCACACGCCACAAATAATCGCCACTGGGCATAGGGGTAAACGTGCCGTCGAGCGGGAGAATCTCCAGACCGTGGCGGGGAAGATCGAGATCGCGAATAATCTCCGGCCGCAGTAGCGACACGACATAAGAGCAAACCGAAAACTTGAAGCCCGGCACAATTTCTTCCGTGCAGGCCGCTCCGCCCAGCACATGCCGCCGCTCGAGCACCAGAACTTTCTTGCCCGCGCGCTGCAGATACGCGGCGTTGACCAGACCATTGTGGCCTCCGCCGATCACGATTACGTCATAAGAATTCGCCATTAGAGTTTTGCCTTTACGCTTACTTTCCGGACGGAAAAAAGAATGATACTCGTGAACACGCGCGTCGCACGGGCGGGATCAGAGGCCGGCGAGAAGGATGCACCACTGAATGAGGCGACGCATGGTCAGCACTCATTCTAGCCGAGAGTCTCGAAATTGTCGCGGCATCAGGGCGCGAACCCGTTTTCTATATCGGCCGCGCCTCAGGACATCTCGGCGTGGGCAAGCCTGCCGAAGACGCCTTGTGGTTCGATCTCGCTGGCATTGCGAAAATGTTCCTGGCTTTTTGCTCGCTCTTGGATGGCCTTGTAAGCTCTTCCAGCGTGATAGTGCAACTGGGCTAAGACCGGCTTGCTTCTTGTTCCGCAAAGCCGAAACGCCTCCGTCAGCATCGGTTCCACTTCACTGAGAGAGCCCGAGTTTGCGGCGACAGCCCAGGCCAACACGCCAAGATCCTCTCCCAGTCGCTGGTCGAGCGCTTCCGTTACCATCCCATCAGCGCGACGATCGATCTCAACCGCCTGCCGCGCGCTTTCCAGTGCCTCTGCAAGGTGATCACCCTGCCGCAGCCAAACCTCCGCAACTCCGCGAAGATTCGACCCTCTGCCGGGCCATGCCCGTCCTGCGTTCCGAAAACATTCGATGGATTCGTCGAAGCGCTTTTGATCCATCAACACCTCAGCAAGAGTGTTATAGGTGAGCGCTCTGAAGCGGTCGTCCGGTTGAAGAGGCAGTCCCTCGCGCAGAATGGCCTCCGCCTCAACGAATTGTCCAAGCTTATGCAGGAGGGCGCCACGGTAGAAACAATACTCCGGCGTTTTAGAACCGCCGCGCTTCAGTTTCTCTGTCTCCTCCAACGCAAGGGCGTAGTCGGCGGCGCGATAAGCGGTCATCAGTGAGTTCAGCGCCATTGGTAAGGCATCCTCGTTCTGGGTATTCTATCCTCCGCGCGTTGACTTCCACGCGCGCTGTACCTAAGATTCCCCTAGTCGCGACATTGAGAAATATTCTTTAGTGGAGCCAACTTGCCCATCGGAACCGCATTTCACGAGAGAACCTTCCCCCTGTGCCACAGCCTGAACTACCGCGAATGGTCCGGTTATTACACGGTCAGCGTGTATGAAGTGCATCACGAGCATGAGTACAACGCCATTCGCAACGCGGCTGCGCTCATCGATATTTCTCCGCTCTACAAGTATCTGATCACCGGCAAGGAAGCGACTCGCCTCGTGAACCGCGTCATCACCCGCGACATCAATAAAGTCAAAGTCGGACAGGTAATTTATTGCTGCTGGTGCGACGAAGAGGGCAAGGTCATCGACGACGGCACCATTTCGCGTCTCGAAGAAAACGTCTATCGCTGGACCGCCGCCGACCCGAGCCTGCGCTGGTTTCGCCAGAACGGCCTGAACATGGACGTGCAGGTCGAGGACATTTCCGAAAAAGTCGCTGCTCTTGCTCTGCAAGGCCCGACCTCAGCCAAGCTGCTGAAGTCCGTTGCCGAAGCCGACATCGCCAACCTGAAATACTTCCGCGTCACCCGTGGAAAAATCGCCGGCGTTCCCGTCGACATATCCCGCACCGGCTACACTGGCGATCTCGGCTACGAAATCTGGATGCCGTGGAATGAGGCCGTAAAAGTTTGGGATGCGCTTGCCGACAAAGGCAAGCAATTCGATCTGCATGCTGCCGGCATGCTCGCGCTCGAC
>JBEKWZ010000501.1:0-3903 GCA_049512555.1 Candidatus Sulfotelmatobacter sp.
GCCTTGGGAACGGTTACCTATTTCTTCTTGTTTGTGCCTCTGTGCCTGCGCGAACTGCGTCCGTTCTTGGGTCGAGATGAAAGGATTCGTGTCGGGCGTGCGCGCGAACTCACGCTTACGCCTTATCTCACGGCCGGAATCCTCTCCTGCGTTGCGGGCGCGCTGAACCCCGTGGGGCCACTACTGATTCTAGTCTCCGCTGCGGCTGCGTCTTTTGGCGGGAAATCCGGGCTGGCTTGGATGTGGACGCTGCTCCATAACCCGCGCATCCCCAGCAGCGAATTGCAGGTGTCCGAGATCGAACGCAGCCTGCGATGGATCGTCGCCGCTGTGATTTTGGCAACAATGTTCATCGCCGGATTGGGACCCGGCGTGAAGTTTCATTCCGGCTAGCGGGTTGTAAGGCTTTGACGCTGAAGCCCGAAACCTGGCCATTCCTGCCGCTTTGGCTTTGAGAATTGGTGGGCAGTCAACGAGCGCTATGGCGATCCGAGTCAATGAGTGCTATCGCGATTAACGCCAACTGAATGAATTGAGAGGCAACGCGGTCTTTCGGTTTGCCGCTATTTCGGCACGGAGAAGCCCTTCATGCAGACCACTGTCCGGTCCGCATCTTCTGACTTCGCATGCGCGAAGCCGAAATTGGAGGTGCAAAGAACGTCGCCCTTTAAAACCAGGCCTGTGTTGTTGTCCAGTGGAGCGTTCATCTTGTTGGCTATCAGGATGCGTTGCGATCCGTCGGGCGACATGACCCAGATCTCGTTGCGCAGCATTTCGGAGACGTAGATGTTGCCTCTCGGGTCCAACAGGACCGCATCGAGTAGGGCGTGTCCGCTGGACAAGATCTGGGGCTCACCGGCCGAACCGTCTTCCTTGATCGGGATTCTGAGCACCATCGGAGCGCCCATGGTAACCGCGTAGATGTTCTTCTGTTGTTGGTCGAGCGTGATAGCGCTGACGCCCAGGTAGACTTCCGCACCGTAGAAGATTCCGGAATAAGGACTCGGGGGCCAGTTCAACAGCGGGTGGGCCGACCAGAGATCAACTTTCTTGCCGTCCGGCGAGATCTTCCAAATACCCACATAGGTGAGGTCAGCCATGTACACGTCGCCGCTCGAGTCGACTGCTGCACCATGCGGAAAGCAGAACGGCCAACCGTCCGCTTTGGTCGCGAGGGCCGTGACCTGTCGCGTCTTGGCGTCGATCTTATAGATCCCGGTGTGTGTCGCTGTCGCGTCCCGGCACGCCGGATGGAAGGGATTCGTCGTATCCTCGTCCTCATATTTCGAATGAGCCTTGTCAAAGACGTAAATGTTGTCCGCCTCATCGAGTCCTCCTAAGCCAATGAGATCCTTTCCGCTATCTGCCTTCGAAGGCACCCAGGCGATGTGATCGTAGGTGCCGTCATCCTTTAGCACCACAACTTCGCCGGTCAGAGGAAGAGAGGTGTAGATGTTGCCCTTCGAATCGACTGCCACACCCCAAGGTCTCTCGGGGAGCTTGGCCATGACCCATGCTTTGAACTGGGCCGATGCCGGCGGAACAGCGACCGCAAGGAACCCGCCACAACTGATTAGATGGAAGAGAACCGTAAGGAGCGTCCTCTTGTGCAATGGCGATTTGAGCATGTTGCCCATCCCTTTCCCCGATCAGGGCGCGAGAGGCAGCAGTGTGACGGTACAGAAGATCAAGCTGTGGGTTGCTTGTGACTCATGCCCTTGCCGAACCGTCGTAGCGATTCTATCCCACGGTCGCTTACCGGAATTGCACTCTCATGGACGGCAACCGGACGTAGTAACTCTCGAGAACACGCGATAACGCTCATTGACCTTATCATCAGCGTAACGGCGATGTTTCGCCAACGATCCGCATAACCCGATTGACGGTTTTCAAGCATCACTTCTTATCAATCTTCTTATCAATCTGGAGAAACTCGACTGGGGCTCCATTCTCGACAATAAAAGCGACGGTCACGCCCCGTGAGGGTGAGTTGGGCGCAATAAGTATTTCTTTTCCGTCGATTTCAGCGGAGAGATCGTCCACTTCGAAGGCGACATGCGGAACCGTACGCACCAGGTCGGGGACCGTCGCTTCAGGTTCGAACCGCATCCACTCGATTCCGTAGGCGCTCGTTTCATATCCAGATACGAACGTAGCGTGGTTCTTGATCAGGCGTTCACCTTCTCGATGCTCGGTAGTAGGAATTCCGATGTGATGGTACCGCCTCGTGGAAGCAACAGGTGACTTTTTCACGGGAATGAGTTTAGCCCATGACGGCATCTGTTTCTATCAGTTGTTCAAACCACGTGTTTACACGCATGGACCCCCGTTTCGGTTGGAGTCGAGCCAGTGGAAGCACAGTTGAAGCCGTGGGCTTCCTGGAACCGTTTAGTCGATCAGTTGTGGATCTGAGTCGTCATCCCCGAAAACCTCGGCGGTGAAGGCTTCGATCGTCGCGCCGTTTTGCCACGCATCCAGCGGCAGGCCGGCTTTGCGGCAGGTTTGTTCGAGGAAGGTCGTCCGGTTCCAGTGATGTTCGGTGGGGACTTGCGGGAGGAGCAGGCCGCGGCGTCCGGCCATGCTGATGAGCAGGCCGTGGCGGCCGATTTCGACGGCTTCGGCGGAGATGGGTTGCGGCGGTGAGAGGATGCTGAGTTCGATTTCGAGATCGCGCGCTTCGGGCAGCGTCACGGGATGAAAGCGCGTGTCTTCGAAGGCAGCGGCGCGCGCGGTGTCGGCGACGGCGCGATAGACCGGGCTCACGGGAAGGACGTAACCGACGCATCCTCGTAACTCGCCGCGCAGGTAAAGCGAGGTGAAGGCGCCGCGCGGTTCGGCGAGATGATCGGTCGGCGGGTCGAGCGGAATCTCGCGATGTTCGAGCGCTGAGAGAATGGATTCGTGAGCCAGGCGAAGCAGGACGGCGCGCTCGTCTTTTGTAAATTCAAGCCGTGCAAATTCAAGTCGTGAAAATTCACCCCGCGAGAGTTCGCTCTTAGAGGACTCGGCAGACTCCACGGCAGCGGAACTAGGTCGAGGCAGCGACATCGCGGTCCGCCTGCGGGGGCGGGACGGGCTTTCTGCGCCGGCTGAGAATAAAAGCGCGGCGGCGGCGCTTCACCCCGCGCTGGTCGATCTTTGACCAGAAGGCGACAAAATAATCGACTGCCGAGGCCAGCGAAACACACACCATGAACCAGATGGCGACGTAGGCGATCCAGTGGATGGGAAAAATGTAGTGGCTGTAAACCGGCCACTCTTTCCAGCGGTGGTCGAGGATGACTGCGACCACGGCGACAATCTGCACCACCATTTTGAATTTGCCGAGTTCGCTCGCTTCAATCGTGAAACCTTCCGAGGCGGCGATGGAACGCAGGCCGCTCACCAGGAACTCGCGGCCAATTACAACCACGGCGATCCATGCAGGAACCAGGCTGGGATTCAGTTGCACTAGAGTCACGAATGCCGCGGCGATGAGAAGTTTGTCGGCCAAGGGGTCGAGCAAGATTCCCATGGTGGTGACTTGTCCGCGCTTGCGGGCGAGGTAGCCGTCGATGCCGTCGGTCGTGGCCGCGGCGATGAAGATTGCGGATGCGAGGAGTTCCCGTTCGCCCGTGACGCCGTCGAAGCGCGGGCTCAACAAGATCCACATCAGCAGAGGAATGCTGAAGATACGGATGAGCGTGATGGAGTTGGGCAGGTTCACACTACGGGGTGGTTCCGGAGGCGGGCCGGAATCCTGACTGATTATCCTCCACACCTCTGAGGAACGCAATGCACGGAAGGTGCTTGCGTGATCAAGAATGCTCGTGGAGGGGCGGACGCCCTCGTCCGCCTGAGGGTGCATCGGAGGCTTGAGGGCGGCAGATGTGATTTGTGACTCTGGACGCTAGAGCGGTGGCG
>JBEKWZ010000502.1:0-3897 GCA_049512555.1 Candidatus Sulfotelmatobacter sp.
AAACTCAAATCCTTCTCCCCCGCGGCTTTCTTCTCCGCATACTTCTTCATCCAGGCTTCCCAACTTTTCCCCGCCGCTGTGTCGCGCCCCGAAAACGCCAGCGCCCCAATCTCCGCATACGATACCGCAACCTTCTCATCCGAATTCTTGGGATAAAGCCGCACCACCGAATCCTTAAGCGTTGTCCCCGACCGCCGGTCAAACAAATACCCTTCAAGCTTCGACCCATCCTTGCGCGTAATGGTCACGTCCCCGCGATAATCGAATGCCTTCTCCAAAGCCGCTCGCAGCTCGTCTTCGCTCGCCAGTTCCGGAATCCATCCCTCCAGCCGCTCATGCGCCGTCCCCGGCGCCACTTCCAGCGTATCCGGATTCACTGCATCGGCATGCGGCGGTGCCGCACCCGCAGCAGCATGATCAATATGCCCGCCTTCTTTACCAGTCATAGTTATCTCTTAAGGAATCACGAAGAATTGTCATCCTGAGCGAAGTGTGAGCGCCTGAAAGGCGTTCACGCGCAGTCGAAGGACCTCGTACCACCGGATGCCGCCACCGGCTGATCAAGGAATTTCTGCTACCGGACTAAACCCGGGTCTCCTGCAACGATTCCGCCTGATGCGTCGCCGCAATCTGCACCAGCGGATTTACCGCCGCCACCGGCTCCTCCAGCATCCGCAGCGCCTCATCATCGCGATACCGCGAGAACAAAGTCCCTTTCACCGTAGCCAAAAAGCCGCCCAGCGAATTGAACGTCGCATGCACCGCCGATGCCTCATACCCGCTGTGCACCATGCAATTCGCGCACGCCGGATTCCCCGACTCCGTCCCGTACTTCGACCACTCGGTAGTAGCCAGCAGCTCAGAAAATGTTTCCGCGTACCCGTCCTGCAGCAGATAGCAAGGTTTCTGCCAGCCAAACACGTTGTAAGTCGGCATCCCCCACGGCGTGCACGGATACGTCTTCTTCCCCATCAGAAATTCCAGAAACAGCGGCGACAAATTAAACTGCCATTCTTTTTTGCGATTGGAGAGTATCGCCCGAAACATCCGCCGCGTTCGCGCCCGCCCCAGAAAATGTTTCTGATCCGGCGCCTTGTCATACGAGTATCCAGGCGAGAGCATCATTCCCTCCACACCCAGCTCCATCATCTCGTCAAAAAACGCCCGCACCGACTTCGGATTCGCCCCATCAAACAGCGTTGTATTCGTCGTAACCCGAAACCCGCGCTTGAGCGCCTCGCGAACCGCATCGACCGCAATGTCATACCCGCCCTCGCGGCACACCGCCAGGTCATGCTCTTCCCGCTGCCCGTCCAGATGCACGCTGAAGGTCAGGTATTTGCTCGGCTTGAACAGCCCGATCTTCTCTTTGAGTAGCAGCGCGTTCGTGCACAAATAAATATATTTCTTCCGCGCCACCAGCCCCTCGACGATCTCCCCGATCTGCGGATGCATCAGCGGCTCCCCGCCCGGAATCGACACCATCGGCGCCCCGCACTCATCCACCGCCCGGAAACACTCCTCGGGCGAGAGATCCTTCTTCAAAATATGCGCCGGATACTGAATCTTCCCGCATCCCGCGCACGCCAGATTGCAGCGGAACAGCGGCTCCAGCATCAGCACCAGCGGATACTGCTTCCGCCCCGCGAGCTTCTGCCGCAGTACATACGTCGACACCGTCCACATCTGTGACACCGGAACTGGCATGAAATTGAGGAACCCCTTATCCCACTATTTTAACAGGATCGCTCCCCTAACGCTCTCCCGGGGACCACCCCAGGCATCAAAAGTTCCTGTCATCTCGAGCGAAGAGAGGCGATAGCCGAACGCAGTCGAGAGACCTGCTGTTTTCTTCGTCAGGAAAAGGACGACTGTTCGGAATGTTCACTTTCGAAGCGATGGCCCGGAAGCGCGGCCGGCCTCAAAAACTCTCTGCAACCCCCGCACCCCCACCCCCCTCTAAAGGTCATGCTCCTCCGCTGCCACCCCCGCCCCAAAGTCCTCTTGTCGACCACCCAGAAACCGGATACCCTTATTCCCAATCATCTGCATGTCTGACATGTATGTTTAACCCTCACCCCAACCTCGCCGACGAAGTGAACCGCGGCATCATCCAGTCGGAAATCGAAGGCGGCGTTTTTCTCAACGACCTTCCACCCTCCACGGTCCTCGAAATCCAGACCATGCATCACCGCTACACGGCGGTACTTCTCGGCGGCAGCGAAGCCATGCTCTCCGGTCATCCCGAATTCTGTCCCAAGCCTGTGCAGGTGGCCATCGCCGGTTCCACCTGGGGAGGCTCCATGCTCAAGCTGCAATACGTCGGCCGCGGCATGCACCTCGAATTTCGTCACCCCCAATATCCAACCCCAATCATCACTTCGCCCATCCAAGACATCCGCGACAACGCCATTCGTGACAACGTAATCCGCGACCTCGACCTGCCCGCCCTGGAACTAGACTCCCGCCCCCACGGCGCCCACTCCTAACGCCAACCACGAATTGTCATCCTGTCTCTAACGACGTTGGACGTTGTCAAGCGAATTTGGGCGAGACATCTCCGCCGACGCTTTTGATTTTATAAAAGCGCCATTTCGCTCTCGTAGAATGCTTTTGACATCCAGACCAAAGCTCATCACTCACTGAATCTGGCAGCGGGACCTCAGGCCCCACCATCCATCTCTTCGGGACTTGCTCCCACGATTACTCACTTCGATCTCCCCGCTTTTCAGGGAGGCAGGCTGCCCACTCAAGCGCTCGGCTCTGACTCGCCGGCCACAGAATGACTCGGGCTCACCTGCATGACGGCCTGACATAGTTGCGCGTACGTCCAGCCCTCGCGCAACATCAGGTACAACCGCGTGGCCAATTTTCTGGCCACGGCCACCTTGGCGACACTGCGATTCTTGCGCATCGCCAGGCGACGATAGAAGCGTTTCATCTGCGGATCCAACCGCGCCGCCGTCTGTCCCGCTTCCACCAGCAAAAAGCGCAGAAACGAACTGCCCTGTTTGCTGATCCTGCCCAGCCGCTGTTTTCCGCCGCTGGATTCTTCGCTCGGAATCAGCCCGAAATAACTTCCCACTTGCTTGGCCGATCCGAATCGTTCCGCCGGACCCAGCGTCAGCACCATGGCCAACGCCGTCACCGGCCCCACTCCCGGATGCGTCATCAACCGCACCGCCTCCGGCCGCTCGCGCGCTTCTTGTTCCACTCGACGATCCAGTCCCACGATTTCCGCTTCCAGCCCGTCCAGCGCTTCCAGCAACCCCTGTCGCCGCTGGGCCGCATACGGCAGCAAGGGCAACTGCTCCAACTCTGCGCGCCCCGTCTTGGTCCACAGCTTGCGTTTTTTCTGCACCCCGTGACTCAGCGCCATCGCCTGCAACTGATTCTTGGTGCGCGTCCGCGCCTGCACCTGCTTGTGCCGATGCACCAGCAACTGCCGCACATCCCGCACCTCCAGACTCGGCACCCAGATCCGCGGAAATCGATTCTCGCGCAACAGCTCCAGCAGATGCTCCGCGTCCCGCCGATCCGTCTTCTGCCTGCGCACCACCGACGCCCGCACCCGCGCCGCATCGCCGAACCACAGCTCCATGCCTAACTCCTCCAGCAACCGCTCGAACCACGGATAGTGTCCGCAAGCCTCCATCCCCACCCGCACTTCCTGGCCCGCCAGCGACCGGTAAAACTCCTCCGCCTCCGCCCGGTGCTGCAACCGCTTCTCTTGTATCTCGCCTGTTAAATTGTCAAAGATCGCGACTTGCTGAAACCCAGGATGAAAATCACATCCTATAATCAACATGACGTTGGCTCCTCTCAGTGAGCCTTGGTCTTGTTTGTCGCAAACCAATCTACTCGCTAAGACCAGCCAACGTCGTTATGCAATCAAGC
>JBEKWZ010000503.1:0-3895 GCA_049512555.1 Candidatus Sulfotelmatobacter sp.
TGGCGAATCCGAGCGGCAGCGGTTTCTCGTTTGTATGGGCGATTACCATGAAGCCGCCGAGCTACACATTGCTGGGTGAGGCGGCGACTCCGCCTTCGATCAGCGCCGGCGGCACCAGCACCGCAACTGTGACTGTGAACCCGCAGCCGGGCTACGTCGGCACGGTCACGCTGACCTGCGTAGTCGCTCCAAACATTGTGGCCACGTCCGCCGCGACTCCGCCAACCTGCGTCGCCAATCCGACTCAGGTGACGCTGACTCTGGGCGAAACCGCGGCGCCCACGACGCAACTTACATTCACCACAGTGGCGGCGTCGAAGGCCATGGCTCAACCCCGGCGCACTGTGTTTTATGCCCTCTGGCTGCCCATCCCGGGTTTAGCTTTGATTGGATTCGGTCTGGGTTCCCGAAGCACACGCCGGAAGAAAGCTCTCGGGCTGTTGCTGCTGGGCATGGTGCTGGTGGGATTGATCGCAACTCCAGCTTGTGTCAGCTACACTCACTTGGGGAATGTGGGAACTCCTCCCGGCGCTTACAACCTTACGGTCAGTGGTTTGGATGCCAATGGTTTGACCCAGGCGGGCAGCCCAGTGGCCGTCACCGTAGAAGTCACTCAATAGCGATTCGGATTCCGCGAAGCCGAGACGGAAACAGGTTTCCGTCTCGGATCAAGGAACTGATTCCGAGCCCAGGCACTTACCGCTGGTTCCGGTTCATCCCTTCGGAGGGTTGTTCGGCGATCCCCCGGGCAAACACATGGAGGCTAAGATCATGCGTAGATTTGTCCGGGAGGGTTCGTTTCTCTTGCTGGCGGCGGTGGCGATTCCGCTGTTCATAAATGCCGCGCAAGCGCAAGAGGAAGAGCAACAGCGGCAAATGCTGCAGACTCACGTGTCGGCAACGGCCGATGCAAAGTGGATCAGCCGCATGCCGGCCACGCAGCGGCTGGACCTGGCGATCACGCTGCCGCTGAGCAACGAAGAGCAACTCGATGCGTTGCTGCAACAACTCTACGATCCGGCCAGTCCGAACTATCGTCACTTCCTGAGCGTCCCACAGTTCACCGAACAGTTTGGTCCCAGCGTGGTTGACTATCGGCGAGTCATCGGCGCCATGGAGTCTTACGGCTTGAGCGTGACCAGCACGACTCCCAATCGCGTCGTGCTCGATGTGAGTGGAGCCGTGGCCAACATCGAGCAGGCTTTTCACATAAAGATGAACATCTACCAGCATCCGACGGAAAATCGCACATACTACGCGCCCGATGTGGAACCTTCAGTCGACGCCGGAATTCCGGTGCTGGGAATCAACGGCCTCAACAGTTATGCGCCTCCTCGGCCCAGGACTCTGAAGCGAGATCCGCGGGCGCAGAACCTGCGCACCAACCAGACCGGTTCAGGACCCGGCGGCCAGTTTCTGGGTAGTGACCGGCGGGCGGCCTACTACGGCGGGACGGCGCTCACCGGGGCCGGACAGGCGGTTGGACTGTTTGGGTTGAATTTCAGAATGACCGACGTCGCCGCCTACTTCGACAATAGCGTGGTGAACCAGCCGCTACAGATCCCCGTCGTAACGGTTCAGATCAAAAATGTCGATACGTCATGCGGGTTAAATTGCGATGACGGCGAACCGGTGATCGACATCATCGAGGCCGCGTCGATGGCGCCGGGCCTGGGCGCAGTCATCGAATATGGAGCGTCGCAGGACGACACCGATACGTTTAACCAGATGGCGAGCGACAACATTGCCAAGTCGTTGAGCGCCTCGGTGGGTTGGCTGCCCGCCGACCCTTCGTCAGACGAGCCGATCTTCAAGGAGTTTGCCGCGCAGGGACAGAACCTGTTTGTAGCAACCGGTGATAGCGGCGCGTTCACGCCTCCGGGTTGTAACGGCTCCGGATGTAACCCGGTTTTTTATCCGGCGGATGATCCGTTTATTACGGGCGCTGGCGGGACAGATTTGGTTACAGCGAGCGCCGGGGGCGTCTGGTCCTCGGAAACAGCCTGGAGCGGGAGCAGTGGTGGTTACAGCACCAACGACTTGGGCATTCCCAGCTGGCAGGTGCCCGTCATCAATAGCACGAATAAAGGTTCAACCACGTTGCGAAACATGCCCGATGTTTCCGCGCAGGCGGATACGGATAACTTTTACTGTGCCAACGGCTCTTGCCAGGGAGGGATCGGCGGGACCAGCCTTTCGGCGCCTACCTGGGGCGGCTATCTGGCGCTGGTGAACGAACAGGCCGCGCAGAATGCAACGGGTTCTGGGAACCCGACGCTAGGATTTCTCAACCCCACCATTTATACGATCGGTCAGGGAGCGAACTACGACACCGACTTCCACGACATCACGAGTGGCAGTGACCCTTGCGACGCCAGCGCCAGCTGTTCCGGCAGCAGTTATAACGCCGTCACCGGATATGACCTGGTGACAGGCTGGGGCAGTCCGAACGGTCAGAATTTGATCAATGCGCTCGCCCCGGCATCGACCAACTCCAACTTCACTTTGTCGGCCACGCCAAGCTCTTTGCCGCTCATTCCTGCGGGCGCGCCTGGAATGAGTTCGATTGCCGTGACCGCGTTGCATAGCTTCAATGCGGCAACCGATTTAACCGCGACTGTTGTTGGATCGCCTGTAGGCATTAAGGCCGGTACGGCACAAGGCATCACCGCCGGGTTGAGTTCAACATCGATTCCCGCCGGCGGAACCCCGGTGACGTTGACTGTTTCTACGACGAGCGCAACGCTCGGTGGAAATTACGTAGTCGCAATCACCGGCACCAGCGGAGGACTAACCCAAACGGCTTTCGTGACGCTGGCGGTGCCATTCTTTGGACTGACTGCGGCCCCGGTGGCAGGAGTGTCGGTACCGCAAAGCGGGTCCGCCAACGCCACGGTCACGATCGTGCCGTTCAACAATTTCAATGGCTCGGTCAACCTGAGTGCGCCGTCTGGCTTGCCCAGCGGAGTGACCGCGTCGTTCGTCTCGAATAATGCGACCACCAGCACGGCAACGTTCTCGGCCAGCAGTTCGGCAACTCTCACCGGTTCGGCCAGCCCCGCGGCTGTAACCATCACGGGTACGGCGACGGGCGTGGGCGCACAACCGACGGGCGTGAATGTATTTGTGAACCCGCCCATCACGGGCGGCTCCGGGACGGCAGTGAGTCTGACTTCGGCGTACAACCTCTATGCCTTCTACACGGATGCAGAGGAGTCAACTATTACGCTCACGAATAGCTTGGATGGCGTGGGCTACGCGTATTCCGCGAACCTGTTGAACTCAGGGTTGGACTTCAACGGCGTGCAGTTCACGTTCGGTCCGCCGAATCAGCCCAATGCGGTCCACGGGACGGGCAGCGCGATCACGCTCCCTGCAGGCAACTTCGCCACTCTTCAGTTGCTTGCCACTGGAATCGAAGGCGCTCAGACCTCGCAAACGGTCACAGTCACCTACACCGATAGCAGCACATCGCAGTTCACGCAGAGCTTCAGCGATTGGTGCAGCCACCTCAACGGCGGCGGATGTACCAGCACCGGAGGAAATTCCGGCGAGTCGGTCGCCGTCGCCATGCCTTACCGCGACAGCGCGGGCGGTATGGATGACCGGGTCTTCTACCTCTACCACTATTCGTTCGCGCTAAACACCAGTAAGACCGTGCAGAGTGTGACCTTGCCCAACAACCGGGACGTGGTGGTGCTTGCAGCCACGTTGACCGCCCCGCCAGCGAGTTACTCGTTATCGGCCGATCCAACCACGACTCCGTCATCGGTGAACGCCGGTTCCTCGTCTGCTGCGACTGCGACGGTGACGCCAGTTGGCGGCTACACGGGGACTGTCACGCTCTCGTGCAGCATCTCACCGGTGGTCACGGGGGCGGGTGCACCGACTTGCT
>JBEKWZ010000504.1:0-3893 GCA_049512555.1 Candidatus Sulfotelmatobacter sp.
GACGCGCCTGCCGATTCGCAGGTGACCAGCAAAGCTGACCTCGTGGCGTAACGAGATTGAGCCCGACCCCTGACGGCCAGGTCTTCCGTCAGCGGGTCTTCCATTAGCGGGTCTTCCAACGCCCCGACTCGGCGTCCCATTCGCCGGTACCTGTGCTCGTTCGCTGCGCTGAAGGACCAGGGGCTGACGGGCCTTCCGGCGGCAGCAGCATTCCTTTTTCCAAGTGCCGCGTCACGTGCGCGTACGACGCCGCGTGCGGATCGTGCGTGACCATCACGATCGTTTTGTGGAAGTCTTCGTTCAGCCGCTTCAGAATCTCTAACACTTCAGTTGCCGAATGACTGTCCAGATCGCCAGTGGGCTCGTCGGCGAGCAGCAGAGTCGGATCGCTCACAATCGCCCGCGCAATCGCCACACGCTGCTCCTGTCCGCCGGAGAGTTGCTTGGGCAGGTGGCCGACTCGATCCTCCAGGCCGACCAGCTTCAGCGCAGTCAAAACGTGCTCGCGGCGCTGCTGCGAAGTCAGCTTGGTCAGCAGCAGCGGCAGCTCAACATTTTCAAAAGCGGTGAGCACCGGAATCAGGTTGAACGTCTGAAAGACGTAGCCGATGTGCTCGTTGCGCCAGTGCGCGATCTGTGAATCGTTGAAGCGGAAAATGTCCTGCCCCTGGACCAGCAGTTCGCCGGAGGTCGGGCGGTCGATCGCCGCAATCATATTCAGCAGCGTTGTCTTGCCCGATCCCGACGGCCCCATCAACGCGAGAAATTCGCCTCTGGCAATGTCGATGGAAACGTCGTCGAGCGCCGTCACCTGAAAAGCATCGCGCTTGAAAACTTTGCTCACCCCGCGAACCTGTACAACTTTTGTGCTGGTGGACACGTTTGATTCTGCAACTGTGCTCATGATTGCCCCTTCTTAAGATTGGCCTTTGATTTTGATTCTGTCTCCGTCTTTCAGCGTCGACGGAGCGGTTGTGATGACGGTTTCGCCTCCGACCAGACCGTCGACCAGCGCTCCATCGCTGCGCTGGCTCAGGGCGTGGACTTCGCGGGCCACGACCTTCCCGTTATAAGCGAGGAACACGATCTTCTTGCCGTCGCGGTCGCGGATGGCGGTTGAGGGCACGTAAACGCCGGTTGGTTCCTGCGAAGTCTTAACCTTCGGCGTTTCATCAGCGAGGAATTTCACCGTTGCATTCATCTCCGGCCGCAGTTGAATGGTGGGATATTTGTCCGGGTTCAGCACCTGGACTTTCACCTGCACGGTGGCCTTTTGCCGGTTAGCTTCGGGCGAAATCTGCGCTATCACCCCGTCATATTCTTTATCGGGATACGCGTCGGTCGTGACCTTCGCCTTCTGCGTCGGGCCTAGGCGGGCGAAGTCCGCCTGCGCGATATCAAGCTCAACCTGCAAGTCGTTGAGGTCAGCGAGGGATACGACCGAACCCTGCGGACCGCCCGCCGCGGCGCTGGCAAACTGCGCGGTGATCAACTCGCCTTTCTCCGCCGTGCGGTCAAGGATGGTACCCGTAACCGGCGCGCGAATGACCGTCGCATCCAGTTGCGACTTGGCATAGTCCAGTTGGCCCTGCGCCTGCGTGAGCGCGCCCCGGGCGCGAGCGATTTCCTCCGCGCGCGGACCAATCTTCATCAGTTGGAACGCTTTTTCGAGCGAGTTTACGCGCTGCTGGTCCGATTCAAATTTCGCCGTGGCATCGTCGAGTTGCTGCCGTGATACCACGCCGCTGCCGGCCAGTTCTTTCGTACGATCGAGAGTCAGCTTGTCGTTCACCAGCGTGGCGCGAGCTTCATCCAGATTATGTTGCGCCTGTTGAATTTCTTCCGGCCGTGATCCGTGCTGCAGTTCTTCGAGATAAGCCCTGGCGTTATCCAGCATGCCGCGGGCCTGCTCATACGACGCGCGAAATTCCTGATCTTCCAGGCGTACCAGCACCTGGCCTTCTTTCACTTTATCGCCCTTCTCCACGCCGATCCAGGAAAGGCGGCCAGTCACTTTGGAGTTCACGTTGATGGTGTGATGCGCCACGATGTAGCCGGTCGCCGAGAGCACGGTGCCGCCCGCGTCGTTGCCGCTGGTTTCCGCGGCAGCGCGCACGACTTCGACTTCCGGTACGTCGGACGCAAACATGCGGTAGGCCACCGTGACCACGCCCAGTAACACCACCACCGCGATGCCGCCCAGGATGTAACGTTGCGCCCAGAGAGGCGGCTCACCACCGGAGTCGCCGCGCTGCGTGCGGTCAATGCGCAAGCTCTGCAGGTCTTCGTGTTTTGTATCAATCGCCATAAGATATCGCCATAAGAATGATTACGCTCGAACTCTCCCCATAGTTTTCCGCCTTCGTAGCGCGTCTCGGCGGCTGTCCCGCGGACATCCCGACCGCCGGGTGCGAGGGCAAGATGCCCTCGCGACAGCCGGCAAGATGCCGGCGCTACTCGTGCCCTTGCCGCTGCAGTTACGCTAGCTGCGCAGCGCGTTCAAAATATTCTGCCGCGCCGCGTGCCACGCCGGAGCCAGCCCGCCGACGAATCCCATGATCAATGCGAACGCGATGGCGTATGCCGCAACTGTCCAGGTGATGCGCAGGGCAAACACCACTTCACTAAAGGTTACGGCGTTGGACGTTCCGGTCTGCATCCCGTTAAACGGAAGCATCAGCAGAATTCCCGCAGCTGCGCCCAGCAGTGCCAGCAGCAAAGACTCCAGCACGAACGACGTCAAGATCGCCGGCCGCGAAAAGCCGATCACGCGCAGCGTAGCAATCTCGCGTCCGCGATACGCCACCGCTGCGTACATCGTATTCATGGCCGCAAAAATCGAGCCGATGGCCATAATGAACGCCACCACGATTCCAATCACTTTGATGGGAGCGCCGGAACTGGTCTGCTTGGCGTAGTAATCGGTCTCCAGCACTCCTTCGAGTTTCAGCCGCTGATCATCGCTAACCTGGTTCTTCAACGCTTCCGCCGAAATCGGATCGGTCGCGCGCAGGTACGCCGACGAATATCCTCCCTGGCGGTCGAAGTCGGACGCCATCTGGTTCACGTCGCCCCAAACTTCCGACTCGTACGCCGAGCCCCCCGCGTCGAATACTCCCACGACCTTCCACGATCCCTTGCCGAATTCCATGGTGTCGCCGATGCTGGCGTGGCTGAAGCGATCGCGAATCGACTTGCTCACGACGACTTCCCGTTGCCCCGTCTGAAACCATCGTCCTGCAATCAATTTCGCGCTGGGCCGCAATTCCAGGCCGTCGGGCATCATGCCGCGGACGGTCACGTTCACTTCGCCCGTGCCGTCTTTACGCGGCAGAATAATCACCACCACCCACTCACCCGAAGTCATGGGCTCGCCGTGACTATCTTTCGCGATGCCGGGAAGCGTCTTCAGCGTGGGATAGAGCGCGGCGTCGAATCCGCCCGACAATTCCGCCTCCGATCCTTTGCGCAGCACCAACACGTTCAGCGGATTGCCGCTGCTGACGAACGCCGTGTTCAACCCCGCGATCAGCGCCATCAGGAAAATTGCGGTCGTAACCGTGAGCGCAATGCCCAGCGCTGTCATGAGCGTGAGCCCCTTGCGGAGGATTAGATTGCGGATGTTGTAACTGATCGGTATCGCCATAAGTAAGCCCTATTTCTGTAGTGCCGGCATCTTGCCGGCTGTCGCGAGGGCATCTTGCCCTCGCAGGTGGCGGCGAGACGCCGCCACGACAGCCGCCGAGATGGCGGCGCTACTCTTCAACCAATGTGACGCAGGCCATCCACAATGCTCATGCGCGACGCATTGAACGCGGGCAAGTAGCCACTCACCAATCCCAGAATCAGGGCCACCAGCAGCGACAGTCCCGCCGCTGGCGCTTTGACATGCA
>JBEKWZ010000505.1:0-3893 GCA_049512555.1 Candidatus Sulfotelmatobacter sp.
ACCGGTCAAGATCTTCCGGAGAACGTCAACGCCGTAAGCCTGATCTCGAATGCTTTTCAGGATCTCGGCGTTCCCCCGCTGCTAGGGCGCGGAATCTGGCCATCTGACGCAGTCGATGGCCGGGAGCCGCAACCTGTCGTACTGCTGTCTTACAAATTCTGGCGCAAACACTACTTATCCAACCCAGACGTATTGGGTCACACGCTGCAACTGGATCACAAGAATTATGAGATCGTGGGCGTCGCAGGCTCACGATTCGCCTGGGGTGACGGAGACGTATATCTCCCGCTGAAGCTGATGCGCGATCCTGGGCGCACCTCGGTCATCAATTTGCTCCTGCGGCCCGGCGTCAGCCCGGCCGCGGCCGACGCCGCGCTGCAGCCGCTCGTCGAACAGTTCGCCAGCTACATGCCGAGCGATTTTCCCGACGTCTTCAAGGTTCATGTGCAAGGACTGAACGATTGGGTCGTCAGCTCCTTGGGCGGTACGCTGTACTTGCTCTTTGGCGCGGTGATGTTGCTGCTCGCAATCGGATGCGGAAACGTCTCAATTCTCTTGCTGGCGCGGGGCACGGCCCGGCAGCACGAATTGGCGGTAAGGACCGCGATCGGCGCGGGCCGCCTTCGCATCATTCGTCAGTTGCTAACCGAGTCGCTGCTTCTCGCAGCCATTGGAGCGGCACTCGGCGTTCTGACTTCTTACGGCGCTCTGGCAGTGATTCAAAGTCTGCTGCCACCGTCTTCGTTTGCTTCCGAGGTCTCGATTGGCATCAACCTGCCTGTGCTTGTTTTCAGCGTCACGGTAGCACTGGGAACCGGCGTGCTGTTCGGGCTTTGGCCGGCGCTGCAACTCTCGCGGACGCAGATCGGCCAAATCATGCAGTCCGGCACACGTCGCGCAGCCGGCAGCGTCCGAGGACGCAGAACCCACAGCATCCTGATCGCCGCGCAAGTGGCGCTGACATTGTTGTTGCTGGCAGCTGCGGGCTCTTCCATGAAGGGGTTCGCCCAGTTGATCCATCAGCCCCTCGGTTTCGATCCGCACCATGTGATGGCGATCGGCATTCCGTTACGCGAGGACTCCTATGGCACCTGGTCCTCGCGTGTCTCCTATTTTGAGCAGTTGCGCGGGAAAGTCGCCGAAACGTCCGGCGTGACCACGGCGGCGATTTCCACGGATGCGACGCCGCCACGCAATGGATGGATCATGGGGTTTGAGATTCTGGGCAAACCGGTGGCGAACCCTCCAATGGGATCGATCAACCTGACTAGTCCCGACTACTTTTCCGTCCTGCGCATTCCTCTGCTGCAAGGGCGTATCTGGAGCGACGCCGAGAATTCCAGGGGCGCCCACGTAGCCGTCATCAACCGCACCCTCGCGCAGCGCTACTTTCCCAATGGCGACGCCATCGGGCACTCGGTGAAAATGCCGGGTCTCGAAGGCAACCCGGCCACAGTGTTGTCACCGCCGCATATTGGCAGTTCCTGGTTACAGATTGTCGGCATCGTCGACGACGCGCGAAATGACGGTCTACGAACCGTCGCCCGACCGGCCGTCTTCGTGCCCTATACGTTCAGCATGGGGGAGAGCACGGAGATTCTGGTTCGCTCCGAGGTCCCACCAATGACGCTCCTGCATACCGTGCGCGAGCGGTTGCGGGAGATTAACCCGGATCAGCCCACCTTCGCCGGTGATCTCGAAACTCGCCTCACCTATGAACCCGAGTGGCAGCAGGAGCATATCGCAGCGTGGATCTTCGGCGCCTTTGCGTGGCTCGCCCTCGCCCTCGCCGCCATCGGACTGCACAGCGTGGCGTCCTACACGGTGGCACAACGGACCAATGAGTTTGGGATTCGTCTCGCACTGGGAGCGCAACGCGGAGACTTGCTTCGAATCGTTTTCAGATCGGCCTTGGGAAGCATGGGTGCTGGAATCTTCGCTGGCGTCGCCCTTTCGCTGGCCCTGAGCCAAATCATCGCGAAGTGGGCACAAGGGAATGCACGCGATCCAGTCATTCTCCTGGCCGGAACAATTATCCTGGGCTTGGTGTCTGCGTTGGCCTGCGCGATACCGGCGCGTCGCGCCTCTAGAGTCGATCCGCTAGTTGCCCTACGTTGCGAGTAGTCGCGCCTTCCGGACCGAACTCTCAGTTGACGTAACCAGGCCATGACGCTCATTGAGAATTACTGGCGACCGCGGAATAGAACAATCCAAGCCGTTAGTCAAACTCGATCTTCTCGAATCCCAGACCCTGCAACAGGCTCGTGATCGTGGAAGCTGCGTTCTGCTGGGCGTTTCGCAGAATGCCGTCGGCCATGGCGGCCTCTTGCAGCTGACGTTCCGCCTCCTGGCGGACTTGCGTTTCCAGATCTGGGTCGGTCGAGACCAGCAGTCCCGTCTGCCTGGAATAGACTCGCGTCTTCCCGCTGTCGATTCGAGTGCTGAAAATCTGGGGCGGAGGAAGCCGTAAGCGTATCTGCTTGCCATCCACTTTAACGTCGCCCGGCTTTAAGTTCGCGAAGTCGATACCGGCGACAACCTCGCCGTGCACTAACATCAGCAGCCGATCTCCAGCCAGAAAATTCGGCAGGAGCGGATTCTCTTTCGCGCCGGTCACGATCTTATCCATCGTGTAGATCACGGTCTCCAGTCGCTGCAGCCGCTGAATACGATCAACCACGGTCGGCTGGCTCACATCGATGGTGAGAGTTCTGCCGGTCGCAGCAGACCACATATGGCTCAACAGAGCTCGTCCTGAATCGCGCGAAAGCATCAGCCAGCCGATCAAGCCCACACAGACGGCGCCCAGGAACAGTCCGACGATGAGAGTCCACACGACCGCGAAGCGGGATCGAGCCGTCTTGAGTTGTGGCTCAGGATCGTTGGGCATGCTGCAAGGGTACCACTCGCGAGCGGTGAATTAGCATTCGTGAAGATTGATTGGTCATTGATTGGTCATTGAACCCGCTCGCGAGACAGCCGAGGTCCCTTGGCGGTACACTGGCTGCCAGAACAGCTCAAACAATTCAGGAGAGAACTCGCATGGCGCATCACATCGCAAAGCAAGTGCATGACCGGTTCAAGATTTTTAGCGGCGAACTGGCAGCCGACGGCACGATTGGCAAGCTGGCCGACGAGGTTGCCGCGTTCGTGAACAAGTCGAAGGTGGCCGCGAAAAGTATCGGAGTGGCTTGTCTGGAACCGAGCAAGAAACTGGTTATTACTTTGGGCTATATCGACGATGCTGATCCTTACCCGGTGAAGTTGCACTGCATCCCGTTTGGAAAAGTTGACGTCAAGGCCGGCGATTTTCACGCACTTGAGACCGGTATGGCGAAGGCTACTGGCAAGCATCGCAACATCATTTGCCACGAACTCTATGTGACGGGCGGGAACGATTTCACGATGGTGCTGATGACGCACGAAGCGTCGTAGGCGACAGCGCAGAAATCTACCGCCTCACATCCGTTTGACCATGCGGATTTCGGTGCCGTTCTTGTGAAATTGAACTTCGTCCATCAATTGATTGATGAGGAAAATTCCGCGCCCGTGATTGGAGTAGAGGTTCTCGCCCACGGTGCAACTGGGAATGGCCTGAGGATCGAAGCCGGGGCCGGGATCGCGCACGATGATGAGGATGCCGCGTTGCTCGTCGCACGCCACCAGGCACTCCACGATTTTGGTGGGATCTTCCTTGGCGCCGTGAACCACGGCATTGGCCAGCGCTTCCTGCAGGGCCAGTTCGATGGCGTCTTCTTTGCCGTCGACGCATTTCATCTCGCGGACGGAGTCCATGATCTGCGTCACCACGGGGTCCACGGACCGGCGGTCGGCTGCGAGCGTGACTCGCACGCGCAGGCTCAGCTTTCCTGGATCGAAGTCGTGCTCCGGAA
>JBEKWZ010000506.1:0-3890 GCA_049512555.1 Candidatus Sulfotelmatobacter sp.
GAAACAGCAGCGTCGCCACGTGTGGCCCGTAATTGGGATCGCTGTAAATCTTCGGCGCAGTTTCGTAGAGCGCCTGCAGGCTGAAAGTGTATACGCCGCTGACCGCGTGATGGTGGAAGTAAAGAAACAAAATACCCAGCAGCATCAGCACCGAGCCGGCCAGAGTGTACAAGAAGAATTTGATGGCAGCGTAAAGCTTACGCGGCCCGCCCCAAATTCCGATCAGCAAGTACATCGGCACGAGCATCGCTTCCCAGAACACGAAGAACAGGAAAAAATCGAGCGCCATGAAGACGCCCAGCATGCCCGTCTGCAGCACCAGAAACCAGATGTAGTATTCCTTGACGCGATTCTCTATCGCGGTCCACGACGAAAGAATCGAAATCCACCCCAGCAACGTGGTCAGCATGATCAGCAGAAATGAAATGCCGTCAATGCCGAGAACGTAGCTGGCGCCGATCGAGGGAATCCAGTTTCCCGGAGCCCCCTCAATGAACTTGAACCCAGGCTCGAAGCGCTGCGCCCAGAACCACGGCACCAGCGGCAGCGAAACCAGCAACCCGGCGAGCGCGAAAATATTCGCGATCCAGCGGACGGCGTCCTTATTCTCCTTCGGAACAAACAGAAGAACGAGCGCCCCCAGCAGCGGCGTGAAGAGGATGATCGATAAGATGTGGTTATACATTGCTTTTGGCTCTTGGCTCTTGGCCTTTGGCTTCTAGCTAAAAGCTAAGAGCCAAGAGCTAAGAGCCACTTTTTCAGTGGTACACGTAATAAAACACGAACCCTACCAACCCTGCCGTCATTACCAGCGCATACCATTGCACCAGCCCCCATTCAAACAACCGAGCAGGATAACTCAACATGCGCGCCAGTATGGCCGGGCCGTTCACGCCGATGCCGTCGATGATCCACTTGTCCCACCAACTAGAGAACGTTGCGGTCAGGCGCGTAATCCAGCCAGCGCCGTTGACAACGCCATCGATCACGTGGGAATCGAACCATGAACTGGCCTCCCCGAGCCCGAGCACGCCGAGTCTAACCTCGCCAATTTTGCGGCGCCCGGTGAAAACGTAATCGTAGCCCTCGTCGACGTAATACTTGTTCAGCAAAACGTTGTAGACGGGCGGCGCGCCCACGGCGATCGGCTCCGCGTAGCCTTTGCCGGCGTTGGCATAAGCTCGCCGAGCCATGACCCAGCCGACTCCGGCGGCCGCGACCGAAAGAAACATCAGACCATATTCGATCGGGCTGGTATGTTCCGCTTCCTTTTCTCCGGCCGCCAACTGCTTGGCCTTGCCCTCTTCCGTCAGAACCTGCGCCTCTTGATTAAAGACAGGATCAAGGAATCGTTCGAATCTCGCGGAGCCACCAAGGCTGGGCGGCCAACTGAGCCATCCCGCGGAGAGCGAGCAAATCGCCAGAACCAGCAACGGTATAGCCATCGAGTGCGGACACTCGTGGATATGATGCTCAACCTCATGGCTCATGCGCGGCTTGCCGAAAAATGTCAGGTAGATTAGACGGAACATGTAGAAGGCCGTCATCAGCGCGGTCGCGTAGCCCACGAACCACAAGATGCGATATGCGCCGCCCTCCGAAGCCCACGTCTGCCAGAGGATTTCATCTTTCGAGAAAAATCCGGCAAACGGCGGAATGCCAGCGATGGCCAGCGTCGCGACCAGCATGGTGCGATACGTAATCGGAATGCGATGGGCCAGGTCGCCCATGTTGCGCATATCCTGCTCGCCGCTCATGGAGTGAATGACCGCGCCCGCTCCCAGGAACAGCAGCGCCTTGAAGAAGGCGTGAGTGAAAACGTGAAACACTGCAGCCGAGAACGCTCCCACACCGAGCGCGAGAAACATGTACCCGAGTTGCGAGACTGTGGAATAAGCCAGCACGCGCTTGATGTCGTTCTGCACCAGGCCGATCGACGCGGCGAAGATCGCCGTCAGCGCCCCGACGATGGCGACGGTCTTCATCGAGGTCGGAGCCAGCACGAACAGCGCATTCGAACGCGCGACCATGTACACGCCCGCGGTGACCATGGTCGCAGCATGGATCAGCGCGGAGACCGGCGTCGGGCCCTCCATCGCATCGGGCAGCCACACATACAGCGGAAGCTGCGCTGACTTGCCGCAGGCTCCAACGAATAAGAGCAGCGTCGCCGCCGTAATGATGGGATCGCCGATGGCGAAGTGCCCGCTGCGCGCGGCTGCAGTCACATCGATAAACCGCAGCGACCCCATATACCAGGCGATGAAAAACATGCCAAGCAGGAATCCGGCATCGCCGATGCGGTTCACGATGAAAGCCTTGTTGGCCGCGTCGCTCGCCGACTTGCGGTGGAAATAGAAGCCGATCAGCAGATACGAGCACAGCCCCACGCCTTCCCACCCAACGAACATCAGTACATAGTTGTTGGCCAGAATCAGCGTGAGCATCGAAAACATAAAAAGGTTGAGGTACCCGAAAAAGCGGTAGTACCCGCCCTCATGCGCCATATACCCGGTCGAATAAATGTGGATCAGCATGCCGACGCCGGTCACGAACAGCAGCCAGATGCTGGAGAGCGGATCGAGCAGGAACCCGGCGTCAGCGTGGAATGGCGCCTGAGTTTTGCCGTCCGCCAAAAGGAAGTTCAAATGCCCGGTGTCGGTGCCGAGCCAGGTATAGATTATTTTCTCGTACGGCTTGTGGTCGTTCGCTGCAGCCCAAGTCGTATACTGCCAGACTGCGCCGCAAGCCAACAGAAATGCGAGCGCAACCGAGCCCACGCAAACCGCGCTCACCGTCGACTTCTGCAGCCGCCGCCCGAAAAAAAACATAAGCGCCGCGCCAGCGGCAGGCAGCAGCGGGATAAGCCAGATGTGGGTTAGAAACATTTTGCCTTTGGCTTTTGGCCCTTGGCCTTTGGCTTGACCCTGAAAGGCCAAAAGCCAAAAGCTAACAGCCAAGAGCGGTTCACCACTTCAACAAATTCACTTCGTCCACATTGACCGTCTCCTTATTACGGAAGAAGGCGATCAGAATTCCGAGGCCAACCGCGGCTTCCGCGGCGGCGTCGGTGATTACAAAAATCGCAAAGACCTGGCCATGCAAAGCTCCGGGACCATGAATGCCCTGCCAGTAGCGCGAGAACGCGACCAGGTTCAGGTTCACCGCGTTCAGAATCAGTTCGATCGACATCAGCACAATCACCACGTTGCGCCGCGTGAGCACACCAATCACGCCCAGCAGGAACAAGGCAGCGCCCAGCACCAGGTAGTGCAGCGTCGTGATGTGCAGCAGACTATCCATCCTTAATCCTTGTCATTCCGACCGAAGGGAGGAATCTGCTTCCCGTCGGCACTGGTGCCCATGTAACCAAGCAATCAGTCAGCACTCACTTAAATCCTCTTCTTTGCCATTACTACCGCCCCGATAATCGCCACCAACAACAGCAGGGAAGCGATTTCGAAGGCGAACATGTATTGCCCTGTGCTGCGGTCGAACAGCAGCGCTGCAATTGCCTGAGTGTTTTGCCCGTCGGCATAAATCACGCGGCCTTCTGGGAACAGCGGCTTACCCCGCGTTGCCGTCGTATAAACCGTGATGAACAGGCCTCCGAGCGCTGCGGCGGCGACAATGCCGACCAGCCACTGCTTGTTGAACTGGCGCTCCTTCATGTTGCGTTCAAGGTTGATCAGCATGATCACAAATAGGAACAGCACCATGATGCCACCGGCATAAAGAATAATCTGCACGCCGGCGACGAACGGAGCGTAGAGCATCAGGTAGAGTCCGGCCTGTGCCAGCAGCGCGGTGATGAGCGCCATCGCCGAATGGATGGCGTTCTTACGCGTGATCACCAGAATCCCACCGATAATCATGGTGGCGGCCAGAAG
>JBEKWZ010000507.1:0-3889 GCA_049512555.1 Candidatus Sulfotelmatobacter sp.
CGAATCGCGCAGGAGGAGACATTCGGTCCAGTGCTGCCGGTGGCCGCATTCGACAGCGACGACGAAGCCGTGCGTCTGGCCAACGACTCCCAATTCGGATTGGCAGCGAGCATTTGGACGCGCGATTCGAAGCGCGGCGAGCGGCTGGCACGCCGCATCCACGCCGGCACCGTGATGGTGAACGATGTGATTTCCTGCTTCGGCATCTGTGAGGCTCCGCACGGCGGCGTGAAGGCCAGCGGCCTGGGCCGCACCCACGGGCGCTTTGGGCTGGATGAAATGGTCCGGTTGAAATATATCGACATCGACCGCATGCCGGGGATGAAAAAAGTCTGGTGGTACGGCTATGGCGAGGTGTTTGCGCAGCAGATGGAAGGTTTTCTGGATTTTCAGTTTGCCCGCGGGCTGGGGACGCGGTTGCGCGGGGCATTTAGCTCCGCGGGGATGATAAAGCGTAAGCGGCTGTGAACGTTGGCCGGGCTTCGCCCAGGCCGGACGGACGAGGCGTCCGTCGCCACATGAGTTGTGGTGTTTCGCGGACGAGCGGCGAGCACGGCGGTCGGCCCGACTCAGTCGTCAATCCGGTCGCCGTGGCTTCGGGGATGCGAGACCACGAGGAACCGCACCGGAACCGACGACGGATTGCGAATCTGGTGCCGCTTTTCCGGCAGCACGCGGATGCCCGTGCCCGCGGCCAGCAGCGTGGTTTGACCTTCCACTTCCATAATCACTTCGCCCGACAAGATGTAGAAAAACTGCTGCGCTTTCTGGTGGTGATGGCGAATCTCGGCCGCGCCCGGCGGCATGAACTCCTCGATCACGCTGAGTTGCTCGTCGTTCACCAGATACCAGGCGTCGCAATCCACTCCCCAGCGATAATGCTCGGCGTTTTTCCGGCTCACCGGGCCCGGAAGATCTGGGCTAGCCGAATCGGGGTTTCGTTGAGCGGATGGAATTCTCTTCGCCATGCTTTTCGCCTCCCGCAGATTACGGATCAGATCAGACCAGTGTAATCTGGTCAGCATGAGTGAGACTACGAATTCCAATCCTACTCATTTTTCTTCCGAGCCGGCCGCCGACCCCAAGCGCGAATTGTTGCGGCATACCCTGGCGACGCTCGCGTACCGCGGCGGAAAAGCTGTGCGCTCCGCTCCCGCGGAGTTGGCCGAGTTTCAGGCTGGCGAGGGAGTGCGCACGCCCGGACAGATTCTGGCGCATATCGGAGACTTGTTGGACTGGGCGTTGTCGATCGCCAAGGGCCAGCAGAAATGGCATGACTCGAAGCCTCTACCGTGGGAGCAGGAAGTCGAGCGCTTTTTCGCCGCGCTGAAAAAACTGGACGACTTTCTGGCTTCGGGCGAGCCGCTGCACGCCCCGCACCCGAAGTTGTTTCAGGGCCCGATCGCCGACGCGCTGACCCACGTCGGCCAGATAAACATCCTACGGCGCCTGGCTCGCACACCGGTCAAAGGTGAAAACTATTACGCGGCCGAAATTGTAAGCGGGCGAGTGGGCCCCGACCAGGCCTCACCGAAACGCGAGTTCTGACCGTCGTTCGACGAGTTATTTCGTGCGGTTGCGATACAGGGAAGCGTCCACCTGCTGAATCATCGCATCCACATCGAGAGGGATGTCCAGAAATTGGCCGAGCTGCTGCGCAACATCTTTTGGCCTGCTCAACACGTCGTGATATTGCACCCGGATTGCTTTGACGTGAGGCTTGCCCTCGAGCCACGCGTAAACCTTGCGTAGTTCGTTTTCAAACGCAGCGGAGATCGCGGCTGGGTCAACTCCTTCCTTGTAGTTTCCGCGGCGGCGCAACATCTGATCCTGCGACGCCAGGACTTCCGGCAGCGGCCGCTGCATAAAGATGATTCTGTATTCGTGGCCGGCGGGAAGCGAGAGCAGAAGCCGCGAGATCACTTTGACCACCTTGCCTTCGCCTTCGGCGATGCAGCCGGGGTCGTTGGGCAGTTGCTTGATGCGCCCCCACTCCAGGTAGCCGCGCGGGTTGTCGGTGTCGGCCTGGCGTTCGCCGTCGGCAAGCGCGGGCATGCCTCCGGCCACCAGCATCTGCATCATGAGAGACGTGCCCGAGCGCGGTAGTCCCGAAACGATCGTGATCATAATTTCTTTAGAACTGACAGACTATCAGAGGCGCTGCGATGCGCAGGTTTCGACTGCCGTGTTTCGCTTACCGGGTTTTCATTTACAATGACCGCGTAAGGCCGAATCCGCGGCGTTTTAGGCCGCTCGAACGAGGGGTACGTCCTTGGCGACTAGCGAAGTGACCGCTTCCGGCTCCCACAATATTGCGCAGCTTCCCCACCACAAAGTTAAGGTTAAGAAGGCCGGGCAACGCGCCTGCAACGAAAAAAATGAGAAGGGAAAATTCTGCGGCGGCCACTTGAAGCTCTGGTTTTACATGACCGACGCGGTCGAGCGCGAGTGCGGCGACGTGGAAAAAGCCTGGGGACCGAAGGCGGAAGTGTATCGCTGCGAGAATTGCCGGACGCTGTATCTGCCAACTCCAGGCGAAACGAAAATCAACGTGGCGGGGCAGGGAATGATTTCGGTGTTCGGCCTCACGCTGCCGCCGAAGGAAAAATAGCCGCGAGTTTCGAGCCGCGAGCTAAGAGTTTAGGAGCGGTCCAAGAAGCTTCGCTCTTGATTTTTCGTGATAGAGCCGTTACTCGAAGCTCGAAGCTCGAAGCTAGCATGCACACTCCCGACCTCATTTACGACTGGAATAAACAGCATCCCCCGGGACTGAAGCCGCCGGGGCCGGTGCTTATCAACGACGAGACGTTGCGCGATGGGCTGCAGTCGCCGTCGGTGCGCGATCCTTCCATCGCCGAAAAAATTGAAATCCTTCATCTGATGGAGGCGCTGGGAATTCATTCCTTAGCTCTCGGACTTCCCGGCGCCGGGGCGCGCGCGATCGAAGCCGTGACTGCGCTGGCGCGGGAAATGGTTTCGCACAAGATGAAGATTCGCGCCAACTGCGCGGCGCGGACTCACGAGAACGACATTCGCCCGATTGCTGAGATCGTGCAGAAGACCGGCCTGCCGATCGAAGCTGCAACTTTCATCGGATCCAGCCCGATTCGCCGATTCACCGAAGGCTGGACCGACGATTTCCTTCTGCATACGACGGAGAAGGCCGTGAAGTATGCGGTCTCGCTCGGGCTCGAGGTCATGTACGTCACTGAGGACACAAGCCGCTGCGATCCCGAGACGGTGAAGCGGCTCTATGCCACGGCGATCGAGTGCGGCGCGCGCGCGATCTGCATCTGCGATACAGCCGGGCACGCCACGCCAATGGGCGCGCTCGCACTCGTGCGCTTTGTGATGGAAGAAGTCGTCAAGCCCTCGGGCGAGAAGGTTCGCGTGGATTGGCACGGCCACAGCGACCGCGGCCTGGCCATTGCGAATTCGATGGCGGCGATCATCGCCGGCGTGAACTGCGTCCACGGCTGCGCCATCGGCCTGGGTGAACGCGTCGGCAATACGCAGGTTGACCAGATGCTAGTGAATCTGAAGTTGATGGGCATCGCCCCGTGGGACCAGCAGGACCTGACGAAGCTCAAGCCGTATTGCCAAGCCGTGTCGCGCGCCACGGGCGTGCCCATTCCGGCAAATTATCCCGTGGTCGGCGACGACGCCTTCCGCACCGCGACTGGTGTGCATGCGGCCGCGATCATCAAGGCCTATCACAAAGACGACATCGTGCTGGCGAATACCGTGTATTCCGGCGTGCCTTCGCATGTGTTCGGGTTGGATCAGATTATTGACGTGGGTCCGATGAGCGGGAAGTCGAATGTGCTGTGGTGGCTGGAACGGCGCGGCATTCCGCCGACCGACGATGTCGTCGATCGCATCTACCAAC
>JBEKWZ010000508.1:0-3886 GCA_049512555.1 Candidatus Sulfotelmatobacter sp.
CCAGGTCAGCCGTGGCCGAGAACTGGCCCTTGGTGAGGCCGTAGACGCCGTTGTCTTCGATGATGTAGATGATCGGTAGATTGCGCCGCATGAGGTGAATGAACTGGCCGACGCCGATGGAAGCCGTGTCGCCGTCGCCGCTGACGCCAATGCAGATCAGCTTGTGATTCGCCAGCAGGGCTCCGGTGGCGACCGAGGGCATGCGGCCGTGCACGGCGTTGAAGCTGTGCGAGCGGTTCATGAAGTAGGCGGGAGTTTTTGAAGAGCAGCCGATGCCGCTCGGCTTGATCAGCAGTTCAGGCTGAACGCCCATCTCGTACATCGATTCGATGATGCGCTCGGAGATGGCGTTGTGGCCGCAACCGGCGCACAGCGTGGTCTTGCCGCCCTTGTAGTCCATGACAGTGAGGCCGATGCGGTTGGTTTTCGGTCCGGGTGCGGCGGTTCCGGGTTCAACGGTCGTGGTGCCCATTGCTTGCTCCTCAGGGGCTAAAGCCCTTTTCTCTTTTATCGCCTATACGCGGCCCTGAAGGGCCGCTCTTCCACGGTGCGGCTTGAAGCCGCACGCTTTCAAAACGACGATGTCTGGCGCTCTGTTCACTTGCCTTCCATGCTGGTCAGTTCGTCGGTAATGGACCGCGCGTCGAGCGGCAGGCCGGTGATGTGGGCGATGCTGCGCAGGCGCGTGGTTAGTTCGGGTTTGAGATCGAGCTTGAGCAAGGTGAGCATTTGCGCGTCGCGGTTTTGCTCGACGACATAAATACGCTCGTGCTGCTCGACGAACTCATGCACTTCGCGGCTGAAGGGATAGCCCCGTAGCCGCAGGTAGTCGGTCTCCATGGCGTATTCGTCGCGCAGCTGATCGCGGCTTTCGGTGATGCCCCAATGCGAGGTTCCGTAACCGATGATGCCAATTTTCGCCTTGTCGCCCTTGGTGATCTCCGGCCGCGGAACGAACGAACGCGCAGTTTCGAATTTGCGGTTCAGGCGCTCCATGTTGTTTTCGAAGTCGTCGGCGCGCTCGCTGTATTGCGCCCTCTCGTTATGGCCGCTGCCGCGCGCGAAGTAGGCCGCCGCGGGATGGACGGTACCGGGCAGCGTGCGGTATCCGATGCCGTCGCCGTCAACGTCTTTGTAACGCGCGAATCCGCCGAGCCGGTCAAGATCTTCCTTGCTGAGCACCTTGCCGCGTTGGATCGGCGTAGTGGGATATTCGAACGGATCGGACATCCAGTTGTTCATTCCAAGATCGAGATCGGACATGACGAAGACGAGCGTCTGGAACTGCTCGGCCAAGTTGAACGCTTCCGGCGCCATGCTGAAGCATTCGGTGACGGAGCAGGGAAACAGCATGATGTTCTTGGTGTCGCCGTGCGAGAGAAATGCGGTCGAGAGAATGTCACCCTGGGACGTGCGCGTGGGCAGGCCGGTTGACGGGCCCACGCGCTGGATGTCCCAGATGACGCCCGGGACTTCGACGTAGTAGGCGAGGCCGGCAAACTCCGACATCAGCGAGACGCCGGGGCCGGCGGTAGCCGTCATGCTGCGCGCGCCCGCCCAGCCGGCGCCGATCACCATGCCGATCGCGGCCAGTTCATCTTCCGCCTGCACGATAGCGAAAGTAGCTTTCCCGTCAGGGCCGATGCGGTATTCCTTCATATAGTCGATCATCGTTTCAACCAGCGACGACGATGGCGTGATCGGGTACCAGGTGACAACGGTGCATCCGGCAAACATGCAGCCCAGCGCGGCCGCGGAGTTGCCGTCAATGATGATCTTGCCGGCGGTTGCGTTCATGCGCTCGATGTAGAATGCGCCGCGCTTTTGTAAGTTGGCCTTCGCATAATCGAACCCAGCCTGGGCCGCCGCCAGGTTCAGATTGGCGGCCTTCACTTTTTTAGCGAACTGTTTGCGGATAGCCTTCTCGACCTCACCCATTTCGACGGTGAGCAGGCTCGCGACCACGCCCACGTAGACCATGTTCTTGACCAGTTTGCGCAGCTTCGCTTCCGGGCAGACGGCCGCCACCAGCTTGTCGTAAGGAACCGAGTAGAAGATCAGATCGTCGCGGAGCTTGTGCAAAGCGAGGGGCTCGTCGTAAAGCACTGCAGCCCCGGGCGCCAGCGACATCGTGTCTTCCTGTGCCGTCTCAGGATTCATGGCGACCAGGAAATCGATTTCCTTCTTGCGGCCGATATATCCGTTCTTATTGGCGCGGATCGTGTACCAGGTCGGAAGCCCGGCAATGTTGGAGGGGAACATGTTCTTGCCGGAGACCGGTACGCCCATCTGGAAAATACTGCGCAGCAGCACCGTGTTTGAACTTTGCGAGCCGGAGCCATTGACCGTCGCGACCTGAATGCTCATGTCGTTGACGATGCGTTTCTGCCCCACGCCGCCGGAGGATTCCCGAGGCGTGACATCCGTAGTGGCCATTCCAATACCTTCCTTCAATTAGCGGGCTGAACCCTGTCGCCCTTGTTTTGTGGATTGCAGTGGAGGAAACACTTCATTATAACGGCGACGGGGCGCTGCGTCGCCTCAAATTGCCCGTCCGTAGCCGGGAGGAACCTGATATGGAACGTGGGAATTTCTCCACGGTCGCGCTATTCAGCTTTGTAGAACTGGGCCATGTTACGAAACTTATTATATCGTGACACGAGCAATTCGGCAGGGGGGATTTTCTTCAGTTCGGCGTAATGTTTCTGCAGGCTGGCGTCGAGCAAATTGGCCGCCGCCTCGTGGTCGCGGTGGGCTCCGCCTTCGGGTTCGGGAACGATGTCGTCGATGCAGCCCAGTTCGCTGAGATCGGTCGCAGTGATGCGCATGGCTTCGGCGGCCAGCTCTTTCTTGGTGGCGTCGCGCCACATAATGGCCGCGCAGCCCTCCGGGGAGATGACGGAGTAAATCGAGTTCTCCATCATCAGCACGCGGTCGGCGACGGCGATGGCCAACGCTCCGCCGCTGCCGCCCACGCCGATTACGGTCGCAATGATGGGCACTTCGAGGCGCGCCATTTCGCGCAAGTTGTAGGCGATGGCTTCCGCCTGCCCGCGCTCCTCCGCGTGGATGCCAGGGTAAGCGCCGTCGGTGTCGACCAAGGTGAAGATGGGTCGCCGAAACTTTTCGGCGAGTTGCATGATGCGGATCGCCTTACGATAGCCCTCTGGATGCGGCGTGCCGAAATTGCGGTGCACCCGTTGCTTCATGTCGCGGCCCTTCTGGGTAGCGACAATCAACACTTCGTCGCCGTGGAAGCGGGCCATACCGCAGATGATGGCGGCGTCGTCACCGAAGCTGCGATCGCCGTGAATTTCGCTGAAGTCGGTGAAGATGCGTTCAATGTAGTCGAGCGACTGAGGACGCTGCGGATGCCGCGCCAACTCAGTTCTCTGCCAAGCGGTCGGGGGCGCGTTCATTTCAATCCTCAGGGTCTCGAGACGGTCCTTGAGTTTAGCGACTTCGCGGCGGGTAGCATCGTCGGCGCTGGGATGTTCCAGTTCGGCGACCTGGCGCTCGATTTGTTCCAACTCCTGTTGTACTTTTTCAGTGGCGGCCATGCTTTGAATCGCGCAATGATGTCAGGTAACGATCTTAGGTAATGATCTTAGGCAATGATCTCAGGCAATGATCCGGACGCTGCCTCGCCCGCACAGTTGTTCGACGCGGGCGATGAAATTGCGGTCCGGTACGACATTATAGCCTTCCGCTTCCATCACCACCATGAAATCGCCCTGGCGTTCCACGTCAAACAATACTTTGGCATCGCCCTTACGCTCCATAAAGAGCGTGTGCAGATCGTCGACCGTGGCTTCGAGGGAAGTTTCGAGCGGCACGCGAATGCGAATGGCGCGCGGCAGCGGAACCTTGGCTTCTTCGAGCGGCT
>JBEKWZ010000509.1:0-3879 GCA_049512555.1 Candidatus Sulfotelmatobacter sp.
GCCTTCCACAGCCACTTTGCCGCTTCGGCGCTGTTGCGTTCCTGACCCTCGGCTCCGTTGAGATAGCGTTGTGCGATGGCGAGTTCTTGCGCGCCGTGTGCTGAAATTGTTTCGGTCTCCAGGCTCTGCTCGTCGATGGCGACGCCGATAGCGGCTGTGGGACTCGCAGCCTGAGGGGCCGCCTCCGCTGTGGGCTTGGCGACCGGTGCGGCCTCCAACGAAGCCGATCGATCGGATGCGCTGTTTGAAGGGGTAACCGCCTGAGTGTCCGCGGGCGGTGTGAGTTCCGTGCTCGTGTTCGGGGTCGAGCTGGGCGTTCCCGCGTTCGCGGAATTCGCTTGGGCCTCCGGCTGCGTCGCCGCCGTTGAGGGAACCTGCGATGGCAAGTGAGAACTTTGCGATGTTTGCAGGCTGCGCCACGCCACGTAAGCGAGAGCGAGAACAAAAACCGCTGCGATCCCGATATACAGGCGATAGGGCCGAGACTCCGGGGCCGGCTCGAAGAGGTTGCTCAGTCTGTGGTCACGTTCATCGAATTCGCGGCCTCGGGCCGACAGGAATTCATTCGGGTTCGCGGCGGATTGCGAGACAGCGTGGTCAGAGGGTGCGAATCCCGGTTCGCCACTCTGCTCCAGAGAAGCGGGATCCTCCGCGAATAAATGTGCGACTCGCTGGTCCTCACTGGGTGAATGCTCAGAGCGAGGACCCTCACGGTAAAGCCCGGTATTTTGTTGATCCACGACATGAACGTCGGTGATGTTGAAGTCGGCCGGCGGCTGCTCGCCTACGGGCGTGCCGCACATTCCACAGAATCGGTGCGAAGCCGGATTCTCCCGGCCGCACGCCCTGCAGCAAACCAGCGGCGCGGTAGCCTCCGCCAGCTGAGAAACAGGTTTTGTGAATGGCTGGGATTCCTGTTCCGACGTCGCGGAGGGCGCTTCAGGCGCGGAGTTTTCCCCTTGCAATTCGCGCAAAAGATCGAGCACGGCCTGCTCCCGCTTTTCCGGCGGGCTGGTGAAATAAACCTCGGCCCATCGGCCCATGTTTTGCCCCAGGATGGGATTGAGCAGGGGGTTCAACTCAGGTGAGGGCAGCGTACTGGGTCCGTCGGAATGATCGTCTGGGCGCGGCAAACAGCGTTCTCCCCTACATGAGACCTGACTCGAAAAATGATCGACAGCCGGATAGTACGATTGCACTCCGGCGGCCGCGGGTTGTCAAATGAAACGACTGTCAATAAAAACGTTGGAGAATCAGCGGAAGCCCCGGCATTCTCAGTCGCAGGCCTTGCGGTACGCGGGCTCGAACTGATCCAATTGCGCATCCCGTTGCGAGGCGAATTTTCCTTTCGCAGTTTTGCCGTACAGGTCGGCGCCGGGGCAGTAGTAAAGAGCGGTGTGGAGATCGACCCAAACCTGCGTTTCCGGATTGCCCTTGTATTCCGGCGGTGCGGGCGGTTCGGCCAAGCCCAGGCTAATGAGCAGCCGGTCGAAAGGCGATAGACCGGCATCGGGAGCAGGAGCTGGGGCAGGCGCAGGAATAGTAGCCGTAGCAGGTTTGTGGTGGTTCGCCGCCGCTGCCGTGTTGCCGGTCGCGCTGACCGAATGACTGGATCGGACTCCCCAACCGATCACGCATATCACCAGAATCACGGCGATGCCGAGGTAGATGTCGCCGCGATGAGTATTCCACAACTGGGCCAGGGTTCCGGGACGATTGGCTGAGGCTAGCTGCTCGAGGAACGCACGCGCACTTGCGGCAGAACTCCAGGCGGCGGGACGTTCCGGTGCGAGGGCGGTCGGCTCCAGCTCTTTGAGGTCTTCTTTGAGCTCTCCGGTGGGAACGAGGGCAACGGGTGCGGGAGCTGGAGGAACTTCGAGGTCTGAAAACATCGAGTCCTCGAACTCCGCGCTGACCTGCGGCTCATCCAAGGGAATGGATTCCGTCTTCTTTTCAGGCGGCAGTGGGGCCGCCGTGAGAAAATCCGGCAGACATTTTTCGAGCGAACCGGTTGGCGACGGCAGGCTGACCGGATCGGTTTGCGTCGCCATCGGCTCGTCGGGAGCGGGTTCGTCCTTCGCAGCCGGGGCGGACGCGGCCTTTTTCATCGCCTCCTGCATATGCCAAAGCGATGCCACCTTGCTTTGCATGCTGGGCGGTTCATAGTCGCCGCTGCGCGGCATTCCGCAGTTTCCGCAGAACTGTTCTTCTCCGACAAGGTGGTGCCCGCACTTGCGGCAGGCTACGGCGGATGTTGATTTCGCCGTTGGCCGCACGGAAGCTTTGGGGGCCATGTCTTTGGCTGCGGAGACGTCGACCAGCGCTGCGAGATTCGGTTGCAGTTTCTCTAGAGCGTGCAGCATGACCGCGCGTTCGCTGGCCAGCGATTTCTTCAAGCTAACTTCTTTGTCGCGCGCCAGCGCTTCGGTCGCTAATCCAGCCATGAGCTGGCAGGTGTGAACGTCAGGATCGGTGAACGCGCGCGGGTTCGGATAATAGAGCTCCAGGCCGCCGGCAACTTCGCCATCCCGAAAAATGGGAACCGCAATCAGCGACTGGATGCCGCGCCAGCGGCACTCTTCCGTATCCAAGTGGTCGTCGTGATGGACGTCGGGGCAGCGGAAAACCTGGCCGGTCTGAAGGCACGGGAAGCAGAGTGCCTTCTCCATGGGAACTTCGGTTCCCACCGGCAGCGTCAATCCGGATGCTGCCCTGTACTGGACTTTTTTCCCGTTGAGAATTCCCACCATCGCGCCGCTGGCCCGCGCAATCTGGATCACACGCTCGACCACCAGAGACATCGCATCGTCCAGTTCGAGATGACGAAACTGAATCTGATGCTGCGTGCTGACGATTTCTGCCAGCGTAGAGGTGTAATCGGAACTGGCCGGCGGCTGGCCCTGTGGTGACTGTGGTGCGCTGGGACGAGAGCTGGAGAGGGAGCTCTTCTCCGCCTCCAGCAGATACTTTTCCAACTGATCTTTTTCTAACTGATTCTGCTCCAGATGATCGGGCTTCAGATCGAGGCGCAGTTCCATCTCCAGCATTTCGCGGTTGTGCTCCTGCAGCACGTAAGCCGCTTCCAGCAGCTTGGCGAGGGTTTGCTCGTCGCGAACTGGTTTTACTTTTTGTTCGGACACGATTTCTTTTTCCACCAGTTTGGAAACCGTCCCATCGCGCAGCTCTGGCCGGAGTGCGCTTATTCTAGTGCAAATCCCATACTCCCAAAGAGCGGAAAGTGCAGCATGCGGGGGATGCGTTTCGAAGGGGGATCGAACGCTTTGGGGCTCCCGGGCAGGTGGGCCCTCAAGTTCTCCCCATAGTGTATCGCCAGAGATGCAGGCTGGCGAGTGTTCTTATGGGCGCAACCAGAAGGCGAGCAGGGCCGGGTAACTACACTCCAGTAACCATTCCATTCCTTATTCCTTGGGCCCTCAGGACGCGGCGGGGATCACTCGCGGTTGTAGGACTTGGGGGGAAGCAGGAATTGCAGGCCGAAATAGCCGAGGAAATAAGTCTGATTGGTGCGGGTGGGTTCCAGGGCGCGTCCGGCCATGAAAAGCAGGATCACCGGGCTGTGGATCTTGTAGCGGCCGCCAAAGTCGATCGTCGGCTGGTATTGGGCAGGATGGAAGGTGCCCGAAGAATAGATTTCCATATCGAGTTCGAACTTTTTTGTGAACTCGTGGCCGAGGACGAGGCCGGTAATCCATCCGTCCGGCCCCTTGTGCACAGCCTGATAACCGATCTCGTAGTCGACATCGATCGGGCCGAACTTCTTGGAAAATTCGAAAGGCAGAAGAAAGGATTGACTGGGCGGAGTGATGCCACGGCGCACGGCGTCGTTGGGATTGTTGAGGAAGAGCTGGGGGAAAACCG
>JBEKWZ010000510.1:0-3877 GCA_049512555.1 Candidatus Sulfotelmatobacter sp.
AACCCGTCGGCAACGACCCGCCCGCGGTCCATCAGCACCACACGTCCAATCTCGGGGACGATGTCTGCCAGTTCGTGCGTTACGAGAATAATCGCCGTGCCCGAATTGGCCAGAGAGCGCATAGTTTGCCGCAAGCTGTGCTGGGCCGAGAGGTCGAGCGAATTGCACGGTTCGTCGAACAGCAACGCGGCCGGCTTGTGCACCAGGGCTCGCGCGATCAGAACGCGCCGTGCCTCCCCCGAAGACATCTCGCACACGGGGCGGTCCGCCAGGTGCGAAATCTTTAGCTCAGCCAGAGCCGAGTCAGCGAGTTTGATCTTCTCAGGATCGACTGTGTGGTTCGGCCAGATGGCCGTGCTGCTGAAAAAGCCCGACAGCACCACGTCCCGGCCGCTGGCGTCGCCGGTACACGAGAGCATCAGATCATTGGAGACGATTCCCATGTGCTCGCGAAGCTTGAAAACGTCCCAGCTGTCATGGCCGAGCAGTTTCATCCAGGAGTCTTCTCGCGCCACCGGATAGCACTCGCGGGTAATGGTCTTGATCAACGTCGATTTGCCGCAGCCGTTCGGCCCCAGAATCGCGACGTGCTCGTCGGCCCCGATGCGCAAGCTGAAGTCGTCGAGCGCAATCTTCTGCCCGCGCATCACGCGGAGGTTATGAAAGTCGAGCAGCGGCGGCTGGATGCTCATGCGGTCAAAGATTCCCGTAGCGCCGGCGTCTCGCCGGCTGTCGGGAGAGCGTCTCGCACTCGCAGTGGCGGCGGGGACGCCGCCACGACAGCCGCCGGGACGGCGGCGCTACGAGGATAGCAGACGAGCTCGACGCTTCTTCGGCGAGCCGTCCATCGACTAACGCGCAAGGACTGGCCTGCATTACACTGAACCCAGATGCCGCTCAAGATCTATCGTCTGCGCCGCCTGCTGGCTGCGACCGCGGTTGGGCTCACGCTGGTCGTGGCTGGAATGTATTTCTATGCGCGCTGGCGGGCGACCGACGTGTTGAAAAAAATTCCAGGCAAGATTGGGATTGAAATCAGCCGCACGGCCAGTGGATTTCAGCTTTCCAAGTCCGAAGGCAAGCGCACTCTGTTTACCGTTCAGGCCAGCAACGTCAAGGAGTTAAAGCTCAACGGCAACGCCGAGTTGCACAACGTCAGCATCGTGCTCTATGGCCGCGATTCCTCGCGCTTCGACCAGATCTATGGCGACGATTTTGCCTACAACCAGAAGACTGGCGATGTCGTCGCCAAAGGCGACGTGCAGATCGATCTGGTGGCCAACCCCACCGGCATCGCCAGCCCCGATCAATCCACGCCGAAAGAATTGAAGAATCCAATCCACCTGAAGACGCGCGATCTGGTCTTTAACAAGGACAGCGGAAACGCGGCCACCGAGGCCCGCGTCGAATTTCGCATGCCGCAGGCCACGGGCTGGGCCGTCGGAGTGAAATACGCCGGCAAGAGCAACACGCTGACCCTCGCGTCCCAAATTCATGTGGTAACCAACGGCCCGGATGCCGCTGTCATCGAGGCCGAGCACGGCATCATCACCAATGATCCTCATGAAGTTGTGCTCGATCGTCCTCATGTCACCCGCCCCGGCGGAACGTTTCAGGCGGATCGAGCGGTGTTGTATCTCGGACGAGACAACGAGGTCGAGAGGATTCTGGCGACGGGCAACATTACCAGCGACACACGCGCGGAAGACACGAAGCGATCAGATCGTGGAGCCGATCGAAATTCAGTAGCAGCAAATTCAGCTCCTGAACGGCAGCCGTCGGAAATGCACACCACAGCCGACCAGGCTGAGTTCCTGCTCGAAGGCAAGCAGAACTTGCTACGCACCACAACCATGACCGGCAACGTGCACATGGAACAAAGCGGACCCGAGCCGATGAAGGGCGACGCCGGGCGCGTGATCATGAGTTTTGCCGGTCAGAACAAGCTGCAGAAAGTGCATGCGGTCGACGGAGTGCGGATGACTCAGAAGGCAGCAAGCGGAACCAAGCCGGCAGGGAAGGGTGCTGCATCGGGTCCGCAGGATTTCGAAATCACTGCGCCCATCATCGATTTCGCAATTGCGCAAGGTCATATTCTGGAGCACGCTGTAACTTCCGGCGCCGCGCAGATCATGATCACGCAAGCCGCCCCCGCCACGCCGCAGAACTCCGCGGCGAAGCCGGCTTCCCCTCAAACGACGGTGGTGACGGCGGGCAAATTCGATGCGCAGTTCGCCTATGCCGACGGGCGCGACCGCATCACGAACGTTCACGGAGCACCGAACGCCCGCATCGTCAACTCGGCTCCCGGCCAGCCCGACCGCATCAGCACCAGCGACTCGGTCGACGCCGTGTTTCTTGCCAAGGGCGGCGGCATCGATTTCGTCACGCAACTCGGCAACGTCGCCTATGCCGACGGGCAGCAGCCCGACAAGCGCATGCAAGCCTGGGCCAACTCCGCGCACTACACGCCCTCGGACCAGATGCTTGTGCTTACCGGCAACCCTCGCGTTACGAACGGCGGCATGGCGACCACCGCGAACAGCATCCGCATGAACCGCGCCACCGGCGACGCGCTGGCCCAGGGCGACGTCAAGAGCACCTACAGCGACCTGAAGGAGCAGCCGGACGGCGCCCTGCTGGCCTCTTCTTCCCCGATCCACGTGACGGCGCAAAGCATGACCGCCCACAAAAGTCCAGGGACGTCTCTCTACTCGGGAAACGCGCGCCTCTGGCAGGATGCCAACATCATCGAAGCGCCGACCATCGAGTTTGACCGCGACCGGCGATTCGTAACCGCCCTGGGCACGCCAGCCCAGCCGGTGCAGACGATTCTGGTTCAAAAGGAAAAGCCCCAGACCGGAAACGGCGCTGCGATTACCTCGGGCACCGGAAAAAGCGGAACTAAAGCCAGCCCTTTGGGCGGATCCAGCCCAATCTCGATAACCGCGGCGAAGCTGACCTATGCTGACTCCGAACGCAAGGCCCACTACGAAGGTGGCGTCGACGCCAAAGGCGCAGACTTCACCGCCACCGCCAAAACCGCCGACGCCTACCTCTTACCCCGCAGCCAAACCTCGAATAAACAGGGACTTGCCGGTCCGGGCCAACTCGACCACATGGTCGCCCAAGGCGACGTGGTGGTCCGGCAACCCAACCGCCATGCCGACGGTCAAACCCTGGTCTACACCACCGCTGACGACAAGTTCGTCCTCACCGGCGGACCCCCCAGCATTTTTGATGCCGAACAGGGCAAGATTACCGGGGTTTCGTTGACTTTCTTTCGGGGCGATGATAGGGTGCTCGTAGAAGGCGAAGCAAGTACTCCTGTGGTAACTCAAACGCGAGTGGCCCGGTAAATGGCCCGATAATGGCACGATAAATGCGTACCCTGGCCACTGAAGAAATTGGCAAATCGTATCGTGGCCGGCGCGTTGTGAATGGTGTCAGCCTGACGGTCGAGCAGGGCGAAGTTGTTGGATTATTAGGCCCTAACGGCGCAGGCAAGACCACCACTTTTTACGCTATCGTTGGCCTGATCCCTCCCGATACTGGCCGCGTGCTATATGACGGTCAGGACATCACTGACGTTCCCATGTACCTCCGGGCGCGCCAGTATGGCATCAGCTATCTCCCGCAAGAAGCTTCGGTTTTTCGCAAACTGACGGTGGAAGAGAACATCCTCGCGGTGTTAGAGGCGCAGCCGATGTCATGGCACGAGCGCCGCGAGAAGATGGAAAAGTTTATCGACGAACTGGGACTAGAGCATATCCGCCAGAATCGCGGATACGCCCTGTCCGGTGGGGAACGCCGGCGCGTGGAAATTGCCCGCTGCCTCTGCATCAACCCCACATTCATTTTGCTGGATGAACCGTTT
>JBEKWZ010000511.1:0-3875 GCA_049512555.1 Candidatus Sulfotelmatobacter sp.
TGACACCAAATCCTTGTCGTCCGGCTTGTCTTCCATCGCCCCATACGCAAATTCGCCTTCCACCGCCAACCCCGCGCTGGTCCCGCCAATCGGCTTCCCTGCCGCGACGCCGTCGTTCAGCGCGCTCTCCACCGGAGTGCCTTTCCATCCGCGAATGTAATTCGCCTGATCTCCTCCCGCAATGAACACCACCTCGGCCTTGCGAATAATCTCCACCACCGCCGGATCCTCCGCCGCCGCGCGATCCGGAATGATCAGTGTCGCCACCGAATTCGCCTTGCACAGTGCATTCACATACGAGTTGTAATCGTCATCGCCTCGCGCCCGCAGAATCAGAAAATCTCCGCCGTTGCCCTTCTCGCAAAGCCAGCGAAACGCCTCGTCCAGGTCCTTCCCCCCACCCATCATGGCGACGCCCCCCACTGGCTTGGTCTGAACGTCCTGTTTATTTCCGATGCGGAAATATTGGTACGACTGCGCATGCGCGAAATCCCCCCCGCACGCGACAAACACCACTAGCAGAGCCAAGCGCAAATGTGTTTTGATCACGCTGAGAATATACAGGAGCGCCGGGAAGCCTGACAGCCTCTCAACACCAAAAGTCACGCCAAGGAAACACCAAAGCAATTGAATACCTCTGTGATTCCCCGCGTCCTCTGTGGTTCATTTTTTCTTTTCATTGAGCTTCAAAACTGTCCCCGTCGTGGATGCGTTCATCCCTCAATTCCGCGCACTCGGCCCCGTTCTTTCCACGCCCAAGCCATTTCCCCGCCTCGTCCGTCTAAGGCAACAGCGTCTTCAGTTCCGGAGGAAATGAAGCTCATGAAAAACCGCTGTCTCGCAGTATCCCTTGTTCTGCAGACCCTTGTTCTGCTGACCCTGATCGCCGGATCAACTACAGCCCTTGCCATCGACCAATCCACCGCCACCCCCGACCACACTCCCCCCAGCTACGACATGAAACCCCAGTCCCTTCTCGACCTCGAGACCATGCAGAAAAAATTCGTCGACCTCGCTAACGCACTCCCCGCCGACAAACTCAACTGGCGCCCCTCGCCCGATTCCCGTTCTTTCGCCGAAGTCTTTCTGCATGTTTCTGCCGAGCGTTACCAGATTATGGCCTTGATGGGAGCGCAACCCCCAGCCGGTTTCGACGGCAAGACGTATGAAAAATCCACCACCGACCCGGCCAAGATCGTCGAGGAACTCAACAAGTCCTGGGAATTCGCCAGGCAAGCGATCAACTCCATGACTAACGCCGATTTCGCCAAACCCATCCCGAAGCTCGGTCCCGACGCCAATGCCGGCGATGTGGTTTACATTCTGGTCGCCGACGCTCACGAACACCTTGGCCAGTTGGTCGCCTACGCCCGCGAAAACGGCATCGTTCCGCCCTGGACGGCAGCCGCAGCCGCCAAAAAAGCAGCTGCTCAAAAGAAAGACGACGGCATGAAATAGGAAGTACCCGAAAACCAGCATCGACGCCGGGTGCCCCTTGCGTTCTCTGCAAGGGTGGGATGCGCTGCTTCCGGACGTGAAGTCTGAGATTTTGGTTTGAATAGCTTTAATCGACACACGAACAACTTTGGTCAAGCTTTTCAATCCTTCGATACAATGGTCAGTGATTACGGCCAGCGACTATGACCCTCAGATCCGCGTCCGGCAGTCTGCCCATCCCTGTTTCCGTGGTTGAAGGATTTGCCGTTTCGTGACAACATTCCTCCTCGCCAAAATGATGATCTTTCCTCTCACCCCGAACCGAAGCCAGCTTTTTCGTCGCGAGCGCAAACGCCGCCCCGGCATTGCCCGAGGATTTGTATTGCAAGCATTCCTCGCCGCCTCAGTCTTGTTTCTGCCTGCCGCCCGCGCCCAACAGGCTGCCCCGTCGAAGCCCGTAGTCGTGCAACCCGGTCCTCCCGGCGCGCCCAGCAAAACGCTGCCTTCGTCCACGCGAGGCTCCCTGCCCCCGCGCTCGCCGGCCGATGTCGAGTTCATGCAGGGCATGATCATGCATCACGAACAAGCGGTCGAGATGACCGCAATGATCTCCTCACACACGCAGAATAAAGATCTGCGCACCTTGGGCGCACGCATCAGCAGTTCGCAGTCCGACGAAATCAAGTTCATGAAACGCTGGCTCGCCGCCCGCGGCGAATCCGTCCCGAACCCCATGCCTGAGATGTCAGACAAGGACATGCCCGGTATGGACATGCCTCACCAGACCATGACGCTCATGCCCGGCATGCTCACCCCCGAGCAGATGGAAGCACTCCGCAAGGCCAAGGGCGCCGACTTCGACCACTTATTCCTCGCCGGGATGATTCAACATCACAACGGCGCGCTGACCATGGTGAAGGATCTATTCGACACTGCCGGTGCCGGCCAGGACGCCGAGATTTTCAACTTCGCCACCGACGCCGACAACACGCAACGTGCCGAGATCAAGATCATGCAGTCCATGTTGGATAAGAAACACTAAGAAAAAGAAACTAAGGAGAAACGATGAATCGAGTGTCCAGTTTTGCCCGGTGGGCCATGGGAGCCGTGCTTTTTTTGAGTTTCGGAGTGAACCGAACGCTCGCTCAGGCTGCGCAGCCCGCCAATCCGCCCGCCGCTCCTCAACAGGATCAGGCTCAGAAGCCGGCGACATCCCCCTCCGCCAACGACGCACAAAAGAGCGACGCCCCAAAGAAAGACGCAGAGGGACCAAGAAATCCCTTCGCTCCTGAGCCCGCCCCGCCGCTTCCGCCCGGAATGTCCGGGTCCGATCCCAATGATCCGCGAGCCAAGCTGACGCCGGGAATGTACGACGCCGGCGAAGCTGCCATGGGCATCCAGCACCTGCTGCTGCTCAAAAAACCCGAAGCATTCGACCTCGGTTCCTCCGACGCGGACGCTCCCAAGGTGAAGAATGCACTTGGGCAAATGGGCGTGCCCGAAGCCATGATGTCCAAGATGCCCAAGTCATTCCAGTTGGTGATCGCGCAGCTGGCCTTCGCCAACTCCGACCTCGCGTTCCAGGGCAACCACCTCTTTCAGGGAAATTTTTACGGCATCAATATCTTCGACATCTCCAATCCCGCCAAGGCGTCGTTACTGACATCGATGGTCTGCCCCGGTGGACAGGGCGATGTCTCGGTCTACAAGAATCTGCTGTTCATGTCGGTAGAAATGCCGAACGGGCGTCTGGATTGTGGGGCCCAGGGATTTCCCCCCGAGCCCATGGTCGTGGCCGAGCCAAAAGATGACGCTCAAAAAAAACCGGACGCCGACAAAGACAAAGATTCCGATCAAGCTAAAAGCGCAGACGCAGACAAAGATAAAGACAAACCAAAAGAAGATAAACCGAAAGAAAGACGGGGCCATCTCCCCGCCGCGCAAAAAGACCGCTTCCGCGGCGTGCGTATCTTCGACATTTCCAACATCCAGAATCCCAAGCAGGTCGCTGCCATCCAGACCTGCCGCGGATCCCACACTCATACCCTGGTCGTCGATCCCAACGACAAAGACAACGTCTATATCTACGTCTCGGGCACCTCGTTTGTGCGTCAGTCCGAAGAACTGGAAGGATGCTCCGGCGAAAAGCCCGACAAAGATCCGAACACCGCTCTGTTTCGCATCGACGTAATCAAAGTTCCCGTAGCCGCGCCACAAGATGCGAAGATCGTTTCCAGCCCCCGCGTCTTCATGGATGCGCGCACCGGCGCGCTCAACGGCCTGAACAACGGCGGCACGCATGGCAAGCAGGGCTCGGAGAAGCCGGCCGACACTGACCAGTGCCACGACATCACTGCCTACTCAGCCATCGGCTTGGCCGCCGGCGCCTGCTCGGGCAACGGAATTCTGCTCGACATCAAAGACCCCGTCAATCCCAA
>JBEKWZ010000512.1:0-3873 GCA_049512555.1 Candidatus Sulfotelmatobacter sp.
TTGGCGCGAGCTGTGATCTGGTGGAGATGCGGCTCGAGTTTTGCTTCAATCTGGTAGTCATCCACGCGCAGGCGCGCTTTTTCCGCCGCCCGGGATGAAGATGGCATCGAGAGCAGAAGAGCCAGCGAAAGAGTCAGGGAACTCGTAAAAACGCCCAGAGCGCGCCGCGGGTGCATCCACATTCAGGAGAGTCTCCAGGAAATGATAACCCATTTCCTATGATGAAGATTCTCACGCAAAAGATGCTGGGAGCACAAGGTTTAGATGCGGGATGTCAGGATTTTGTCATCTGGAGTTCTTCTTGTCATTCCGAGCAATGCCGGGAGCCCGCTTTTGGCTTGTCATTCCGAAGGAGCGCGAGCGACCGAGGAACCTGCTTCTCGCCGGCGCGGGCAAACAGCAGGTTCCTCGTCGCCGTCGCTCCTCGGAATGACAAACTGGAAGAAGCCGCGGAGCCTGTTAGGAAACGAGCGCCAGAATCATCTCGGCCGCGCGGTCAGCTGGGTGCTGTGCAGGCCCGGAACCGGCCTGCGGGGCCCGCAGCCGCGCCTTAACCCGGCCTAGACCGTCCAGCATCCGCTGGCGAGCCGGGCCGTCGGGCAGGATCTCTTTCAGCCGCGCGACCACGTTTTCCGCGGTGAAATCGCGCTGCACCAGCTCAGGCACGACTCCATCTTCGGCAATCAGGTTGACCATGGCGAATCTTGGCACCTTCACCCGCGGCTTGCCCAGCGCGTAGGTCAGCGGCGAGACCCGGTAGACCATCACGAACGGTGTATTCATCATCGCGGCCTCGACCGTCGCCGTGCCGCTGGCCACGATTCCGGCGCGGGAGTGAAACAGTGCAGGCAAGGCCTCAGGGACGAGGGTGACTCCTCCAGCGCGCCCCGTGCCAAATGAGAATCTGTTCGCGCTCGTGCTTTGAAAGGGCGCGGCTTCAAGCCGCGCCGTACGCACAGCGGGTTTGGACCCGCCTTTAGCCGCTGAGGGAAATTTCGCCTGAATGATGCCGCATAGAAAGTCCCGCTCGAGCGTGGGCGCGACCGGAAGCAGAAACTCGTACTCCGAGCCGAGTTCAGCCGCCGACTCCAGAATCGTCGGCAGGTTCATGCAGACTTCTTTGACGCGGCTTCCGGGCATGAGCGTGATCCACGGCTTGGCCGGGTCGAGATGAAACTGCGCTGCGTAGTCCTCGCGCTCGACCGCCGGTCGCGGCAACTCGGCCAGAGGATGGCCCACAAAGGTCGCATCCACCCCGCGCTCGCGATAAAACTTTTCTTCGAAAGGAAAAATGACCAGGGCCTTGTCGATATAGTCCCGCAGCAGCCGCACACGCCCCTGTCGCCATGCCCAGAACTGTGGCGCAACGTAATAAACCGTCGGAATGCCGCGCCGCTTCATCTGCCGCGCCACGCGCCAGTTAAACGCTGGAGAATCGATGACGATGGCGAGATCAGGCCTGCGCCGGTCAGCCTCCGCAATCAAGTGCCGGTAGCACCTGAGAATCTTCGGCAGCCGGCTGAGAATTTCAGTGATGCCGAGGACGGCCAGATCCTTGGCATCGACGACCGTGTCGCACCCGGCAGCCCGCATGCGGTCCCCTCCCACGCCAAAGAATTCGAGCGGAGATTGTGGAGGGACGGACGCCTCGTCCGTCCGGGTGGAGTGCATTTCCGCGGAGCCTGTGACGCCGGCAGCACCCGCAGGGCTTCGCCCTGCCGGACGGACGAGGGCGTCCGTCCCTCCATGAGCGCTCTGTGATGCGACAGCCCGCCGCAGAGCCTCAATCAGCTCCGCCCCATACATTTCCCCCGAAGCCTCGCCCGCTGAGATCAGAATTCGCAAGACAGCATTGTAAGTGAGGGACTGTGTCGGGAGGGGCTCTGCTGGCCCCTGGTCTTGCTAGTCATCACCTCGAGCGCTGACTTCGGGTTGCTGGAGTCCGTCTCCATTCGTGGGCGAGGGCACCCGCGCCACATTCATTTCCTGATCTTTATACTGCAGCTGATATAGCTTGAAGTAAATCCCGCGCTGCGCCAGCAATTCCTGATGCGTCCCCATTTCGCGCACCTGCCCCTTGTGCATCACGATGATCTTATCGGCGCGCTGGACCGTCGAAAGCCGATGGGCGATGATCAGCGAGGTGCGGCCTTCGACCATGCGGCCGAGCGCGTCGCGTACTTTGAATTCGGTATCGGTGTCGACGCTCGATGTGGCCTCGTCGAGGATGAGAATTTTAGGCTCATGGGCCAGCGCGCGCGCGAACGAGATCAACTGCTTCTGCCCAGTCGACAGCGTCGATCCGCGCTCACGGACTTCCTCGTTAAATCCCTTGGGCAGGGCGCGGACGAAATCGCCGAGATTCACATCTTCGGCGGCCTTAGCGACGTGCTTGTCCAGAATGCGTTCTGTGCCCAAACGGATGTTGCCGCCAATCGTTCCAGTAAACAGGAACGGATCCTGCAGCACGACGCCGAAGCGGCTGCGCAGGTCGCCGAGATCCATTTCTTTCACGTCGACGCCGTCGATGCGGACCGCGCCTTTCTGCACGTCGTAAAATCGCATCAGCAGGGAGATGAGCGTAGTCTTGCCTGCGCCCGTGTGCCCGACGACGGCGACGGTTTCTCCCGGTTCGATGGCGAAGGTCACGTCGCGCAGAACCCAGTCGGGCTGGGGTCGCGGATCTGAGATCTTGGAGGCAGGGATTTTGGAGCCCCGGACGCCCCCGTCCGGGTTTGCATCAGCGGTCCCCCGGGACGAGGGCGTCCGGGGCTCCATAGTTTCGGTTTCGCGATTTTCGGTTTCCCGGTAGGCAAACCAGACGTGGTCAAACTCGATGCGGCCGGGGCCTTCCGGTTTTTTCGTCACGGCCGGCGAAACAATGTCGACCGGAGTATCCAGCAACTTGAAAATGCGTTCGCTGGCCGCCATCGCGGACTGCAGAATGTTGTACTTCTCGCTGAAATCCATGATGGGGCGAAAAAAGCGCATCGCGTATTGCGTGAACGCGATCAGCACGCCGAGCGAGGCTGCGGTCGCAACCAAGTGAAACGACACTAGATTGTGGCGGCTGAACTCGACCGAAACGCTGCTGGCCACAATGCCGCGGAGCACATCCTGCCCGCCGAACCAGATGACGCAGGCAATCGCGATCGCCGAAAAGAAATCGACTACCGGATAATAAACGGCGTAAGCCATGATCGCGTCTTTATACGCATCCATGTGGCTGCGGTTGATTTCCGAGAAACGGTTGTAGGCCTTGCGCTCGCGGTTGAAAAGCTGCAGCACGACCATGCCGCTGACGTGCTCCTGCAAGTAAGAATTAATGCGGGCGATGGCGGTGCGAATCCGCCGGTAAGAATCGCGTACCTTGTCGCGGAAAACCTTCGTCGCAACCACAATCAGCGGCAAGACCGCGAATGTGATCAGCGCCAGTTTCCAGTTCATGCACAGCATGATGCCGAGGATTCCCACCAGTACGAACAGGTCTTCAAAAATGGAAACCACGCCGGAGGTGAACATCTCATTCAACGCGTCCACGTCAGTAGTGACGCGCGTGACCAGCCGGCCAACCGGATTCTTGTCATAAAAAGCGACATGCATGCGCTGCAGGTGGCGGAAAATCTGGCTGCGCAAGTCGAACATCACTTTCTGCCCGGTCCATTGCATGAAGTAGGTCTGCAGAAACTCGAATACGAACGTGAGGATCAACAGGCTGAAATAAATTGCCGAAATCTGCGCGATCCCCTGCAGCGGCCGCGGGCTGAGCCAGCTCCACAGCCCTGAGGTAGTACCTTTCACCGGCGCAAGATAGCGATCCACCGCAACCTTCACCAGATAAGGCCCAAGCACGTCGCAGAACGACTTGACGAC
>JBEKWZ010000513.1:0-3870 GCA_049512555.1 Candidatus Sulfotelmatobacter sp.
GTACGAGCCATCCTTGTTCGTCATTTGGGCGAAATTTACAGAACCGGGCAACTGAACGCCGTCCGCACTCATGAGCACCACCCAGGCGTGGGCAGGCTTGCCGGAATCATCCTCCACGCGCCCTTCGATCCGCCCATTCCAGAACAGTTCAAAATTGTGTTCCACCAGACCCCGATCATCCAGGTGCACATTCGCGGGCGCTTCCTCGTTCTTAAAGAAACCAACGATTTGATTCTCCGGCACAACCAACTGCAGCGTGTAGTCACCCGCGGGCAGATCATCCACTTCGTAAACGCCAGACGCGTCAGTTGTAATGACCCTCATACCTGTCGGCCCCGCCACATTGATTTTTGTGCCCGCGGCCGGCCTCAGCGAGACAGGCGGCACCAATCCGCCCACAAACTTCTGGGGCTCCCGCACGTAGCCGATCAACCGCGTGCCGGTTGAGGCCGGCTCGTGCAGCAAACGCAGGTCGACGACAGCATCCCTGACCGGGCGCGTGCGACTGCAACTGACTCCACCCTGAATGATCGGAAGTCTTTCGCGCAGCAATCCGCGACTGCGCCCGCCATCGACGAAGTATGTTTCGCCCTTCCAATAAATAAAATTCGTGAGAAGAACCAGCCGTGGTGTCCAAGGCAGCCCCCAAAACTTCTCCTGCACCACGCCGATTGCCCAATCTCCAACTCTCGGATCGTAGGGCTTTGACGAAAGGAAGCCGCGTGAACCGCCAAAAAGCGCCTCCACAGACCGGCCGACGAAGATAACCCGCGCCGTGAAAACGGCGTGATACGGAGATCCGGGGCGAACCCACGGCGCGTGTCCCCTGCAGTCTCCACTCCAAAGCGAGGAACCGAGCGCGGAAAGGCCGAACGTGACCATCACATCGACGCAAAAAACCACAACACAGGTAAGGACAACCGCGGCAGCTCGCCGGCCCAGAGAGCACTGGCGAGGCTGAAGCAGCGAGGGCCAGCCGCGCTTATTTGTTCCAAGCCAGAACAGCCCAAAAATTAGAAATAGCGCCGACCATCCACCAAACGATGGAAAGAACGCCTTCGTCCAGTGGGACCGGCCGAACACAATCCCCGCCAACGCGGCGACAGCAACCAACGGATAGACGGAGCGCTTTTTGTAACGGATGGCCAGCAGCCCGGCATAGATCAACAGAAAAAAAATCAGCAGAAAGAAGAGCGTCGCCAACCCAATAGCCGTCGGAATCTCCGGCGGTTCGAACCAACCGCTGCCATCCGAATGCCAAACCAGATATCCCGCAGACGGATAGGCGAGACAAAAAACTGTAACCGGCATGCAGCTCAGGAAGATGATTCCCGCCCGCTTGCGGTTCCGTAACCCGGCAATGGTACCGGCAAGAAATACCGGCCCGAGCAGCGCACCACCGCCGTATCGGATCCAATCGAGCAACCAGCCTGGCAGGTCGTTGTGGAATGGCGGCCACGCCATCCCGAGTCCTGCCAGCGCGAGAAAGCCGATTAGAAGGCCCAACCCCACCGCCAGCCAGCTCAACCCGATTCTCAGTTTTGGTCGCATTGGAGCCGCGATCGGAGCCAAAGAAGGCATTTTCCGCGTCACGCACACCGCACCAGCCGCTTAATGCCACGCAAGCATGTGTGTTTAGACACCGGACCGCATCCGCATGACAACAGAACTGCCCATCCTCGGCAAGATTACGACTGCCACATGCCGCACCCGCTCCCGACGCCTCAACCAAACCCCTGATATGCCTTCCAGAACTCCGGCCACGGCGCTCGCGGCGGTCCGCACACGAAAATGTCGGGATGATCCTGGCTCTCCTCATTCTTCACACCCAGAGAATTCCCGTTGTGCCCAGCCAGTCGACATGAGGTGTACATCTGCTCCGCGTCCTCACGAGAAGTGCCCAGCACAATCAGCGTCGACGGCGGTGTCACCGGATACCCGCGCAGCCACGCCGAGTTCGTTCCGCTGATCGGCGGAGGCAAATGATAGGCCGGCCCCAGAAGCTCGATCGCCCCCTGTTCGCCATAATTCCTCACCATGATTCCGACGTCCTCCCGCTGCTCCGGAGGCAACGCATCCCGAATCCCCGCCACGGTCTTGACCAATTCGTCCCAGCCAATCTCCTCGCGCAGGTCGCCGTTATTCTCCAGCGCGAACTTCATCAGCGCACCACCAGGCGCCACCGGCAGAATCATCGCGCTCATGTATAAGCCACACCCCACCAGCCCGACGAAGAAAACCGCCTCCACCGCCCGTCGCGGCACCGTCGAAAGCGACGTGACCCAACGCTCCCCCACGACCCCGCCCATCGCCATCAACATGGGATACGCCCCTCCCATGTAATACCCTCGACCCTTGCCCACCGCAAACAGCGCCAGCGGGATCAAATACATCCACGCCAGCATCCGGTACCGCCGGTCCCGCAAATATCCCACCAACCCGGCAATCCACAACGGAGCCGCCACCAGATTCGTGCAGATCCAGAACTGTGCGCGCCAGAATCCATCCGCCCGCCCTTCCCCCACATCCCGCGCGTGAATGTGCTGCAGAAAATGCAGCGAGATGAACCCATGCTTCACCTGCCATATCAAGTTCGGCGAACAGATCACAAACCCCAGCGCCATCCCGCCCCAGAACCACCCGCTCGCCAGATAGCGGCGCGCCCCCGTCAGCAGAACTCCACCCATAATCCCGCACAGAAAAAACCCCATCGTGTACTTCGTCTGAAATCCAATTCCGATCGTCGCCCCAATCGCCAGCCACCACCGCGAATCCTCGCTCTTCAGCAACCGAATGACGAAATAAGCAATCAGCACCCACCACAAATTATCGAACGTCGTGTATTGGAACTCCGTCCCCTCGAACAGCAGCAGCGTCGAGAGCGCGACCGCAAGAGATGCAGTCACCTGCGCCAGCCGTCCTCCGCCCAGCTCACGGGCAATCAGCCCCGCAACCACCACCACGATCGCCTGCGCAATCACAGAAAATAATCGCAGCCCCACCAGCGACACGCCGAAAATCGAGAGCCCAATCCGCTCCACCAACGGCGTGAACGGCGGATACGGAACGAATCCCCAGTCCAGATGCCGGGCATCGCTCAACACCTGCCACTCATCGCGATGAAATCCATAACGCCCGTTCGTCAGCAGATGGGCAAAGGCCACAACGGCAGCAATCCCCACCAGCGCCCAGGTGTCACCCCGCCGATCGTTCTCCATGTTCATTCTCCCGCCTCTAAAATCCATACGCACTTTACCCAAACCCGTTCCCGCAAACCACAACGCTGATGTGGAAACAGCTCATGTGGGGACGGGCGCCTTCGCCCGTCCAGCCAGGGCGAAGCCCGGCGCCAAAGCGGCACAGTCCCCGAAGCCGCCACGTCACCGCACCCTCCCCAAACCCACCCTATGCTATGCTCGTCCTCAGCGCGCCCGCATGCGGATTCTGACCCGCTACATCCTACGCGAAGTGATCGCCCACGCGCTGATCGGCGTGGCCATCTTCACCTTCGTCCTGTTCACTCGCGACCTCGGCCGCATTCTCGAACTCGTAGTCCGCGCCAGCGCCCCGCTGCCCAGCGTCGCCGAAATTTTCTTTTTCACCGTCCCGCTCGCCCTCACCTACACCCTGCCCATGAGCGTGCTGGTCGGCATCCTCATCGGCCTGAGCCGTCTCGCTGCCGACAGTGAAATCACCGCCATGCGCGCCAGCGGCATGGGCGTGTGGAGTTTCCTGCGTGTTCTCTCCATCTTCGTCATCGGAGCCTGGTTCCTGGCGCTGGTCAACGGTCTCTACGTCGCGCCCCGCGCTCAGGCCGCGCTTGGCCACCTCGAAGACCGCCTGAAAGGCTCGCAAGTCTCCTTCGAAGTG
>JBEKWZ010000514.1:0-3862 GCA_049512555.1 Candidatus Sulfotelmatobacter sp.
AATCGCAAGACGCTCTTCTGCTCGACATTTCCGTCCTGACAGGTCCTCATATCGGAGCCGCGGTGCGAGTCTCTAAGTTGGTCAAAAAACTGTACCCAACCTTGCCGATCGTGTTCGGCGGATGGCACGCCAGCCTGGCCACGCGGCAGACGTTGCGTGAGCCGTTCGTGGATGCGATTGTGCGAGGTCAGGGTGAACTGACCCTGCTCGAACTCGCTCAGCGAATCGCAAACCAGCAAGACTGGCACGGCATCCGTGGCCTGTCTTTCAAAGATGAGGATGGAAGAATCGTTCACGAACCGGAACGGCCCGTGGCGGACATCAATACGCTGCCTGCACCCGCGTACGACCTCGCCGACCCTGGCATTTACGCTGGTGCCGACGGCGTGCGGCGACTGGCCTACACCAGCAGCGTGGGCTGCCCCTACCAATGCAATTACTGCACCGACCAAGTGTTCTACAAGCGGCGTTTCAACGCCTATCGGGTTGAGCGGGTTGTCAGCGAGCTGGCCGAATTGGTTCCGCGCTACAACATCCAGCACGTACCTTTGTTCGACTCTAACTTCCTGGTTGATCGCAAGCGCGCCGTGGCGATCGCCAAGGGAATCATTGCCAGCGGAGTACGTTTTCAGTGGGACTTCCAAACCTCCACTGATTTCCTTGCACTGATGAGCGATGACGACGTGCGCTTGCTGGCCGCAAGCGGCGTGCACCACATCGGATTCGGCACTGAGTCGGCCTCCCAGGAAGTGCTGGCCCTGATGAACAAGCGCTTTCAACACATGGACCAGATGGTCGAGACCGCTCGCAAGACGCACCTGGCGGGGATTCATGTCGTCTTCAACATCATTCTCGGCTACCCCGGCGAGACCGAGGCTCATCGTCAGCAGACGTTTGAGAAGATGAGCGATATCGCCAAAGAGTATCCCAACATCAGCTTCTCGCCCAACATCTTTACGCCGTATCCGGGGATTCCCATCTGGCCACAACTCAAGGAAATGGGAGTCCGCGAACCTCAGTCGCTCGAAGAATGGGAGACCCTTGCTCTCGGCACGAACGTTCTGCCCTGGCTGCGCGGAGAAGAGCTGCGAAGGCTGCGCAGAAGTCTGGAGTACTTCCTGCTGAACAACCAGATTCGAAAGGTCACGAGAAAGATTCCATGGGCACGGCGGAGTGTGCAGCGGATGCTTGGAGCGCCCGTCCGTTGGCGAATCGGTAGAAGCAGCTACTCGTTTCCGTGGGAATTGTGGTTGTCGCGCGCGGTGGAGAAAGTCGTCACTCGCCGTTCACTTTTGACCGGGCAACCCCTGGTCGAGCGTACGCAGGAAGTGTGCTGAGCGATTCTGGGACAACGAATTAGGACGACGAATTAGGGACAACGAATATGGCGGACGTACTGCTGACTCATTCGTATCATCTTTACTACGACCGCAAGCAAATGCGGAAGATGCAGCCGTATCCTCCGCTGGGCACGCTCTATGCCGCCGCGCTCTTACGCAGTGCAGGAGTATCCGTCGCGGTGTTCGACACCATGTTGAACGATCCGGAGACGGGATTTCAGTTCGCGCTCTTGAAGCATCGACCGCGAATTGTTGTGGTGTTCGAGGATAACTTTAATTTTCTTTCCAAAATGTGCCTGACGCGCATGCGCGACGTCGCGTATCACATCCTCGAAACCTCCCGCCTGTCTGGAGCCACCGTACTGGTGAATGGCTCGGATGCCTCCGATCATGCTCTGGACTATCTGCAGAAGGGTTTCCGTTGTGTGTTGCTTGGGGAAGCGGAACAGACGCTGCTGGAAGCGGTCAACCATCTGCTGAAGGGAGATGACAAGGCGCTGGACCATGTCGCCGGCCTTGCCTATCTGCACCAACAGACCGGAGAAGTAGTGAAGACCGAGCGGCGAAGCTTGATGCAGAATCTGGACCATCTTCCTTTTCCCACTCGCGATCTCATCGATACCGATCAGTACCGAAGGGCATGGAAATTGGCTCACGGATATTTTTCACTGAACATTGTGGCCAGCCGCGGTTGCCCTTACCGATGCAATTGGTGCGCCAAGCCGATTTATGGAGATTCATTCTCGGTTCGCTCGGCAGCCAGCGTTGCGGAAGAGATGCGCCAACTCAAGTACGACTTCGGCGCCGAGCACCTTTGGTTCGCCGACGACATTTTCGGCTTGCGCCCCAAGTGGGTGCGCGAGTTCGCGCACGAAGTGCAGCGGTTAAACGCCGCCATTCCTTTCAAAATGCAATCCCGCGTGGACTTGATGACTCCCGACAACGTGTCGGCCCTGCGACGCGCCGGCTGCGCCGAGGTTTGGATGGGCGCGGAATCCGGATCGCAGAAAATTCTGGATGCCATGGACAAAGGTACGCGCGTCGATCAAATCGCCAAGGCCCGCGAAAATCTCAAGCGCGAAGGCATCCGAGCCTGCTACTTCCTGCAATTCGGATATCCCGGCGAAACCTGGGGGGACATTCAAAACACCATCAAGCTGGTTCGCGACACTCGTCCCGACGACATTGGCGTCTCCGTCTCCTACCCGCTTCCCGGAACAAAGTTCTTCGATCGTGTACAGGAGCAACTTGGCGAGAAGACGAACTGGTCGGATAGCGAAGACCTCTCGATGATGTTCCAGGGCGCCTATACCAACGAGTTTTATCGCGCCCTGCACGACGCCCTGCACGCTCAGGTCGACTGCTGGAATTCGGGTTCAGGCACGGCCTCACCGAGAGAAAAGATCGCCCGCCACGAACCGGAACAGCTGTGGCGTCGAGTGATGCAATTGGAAAAGACCTGCCGTAATGCGAGACCCACGATTCTCGACAGCCACTCGGAGGAAAAGCTAGTGCAGCTTCAAGCCCAAAGCTATGCCACAAACTTCGACGAGTTGCTGAATGTTCTCGCCAGTTAACCCACCATCATGGACATCCTTCTCACTCACGGTTATTTCCTCTACGAGGATCCCAAGGAACTTCAAATCATGAAGCCCTATCCTCCTTTGGGGATACTCTACATTTGCTCGCATCTTCGTAAGCAGGGCCTCGACGCCGAAGTGTTCGACTCCACGTTTTCGTCGCGTCAGGAGTTGTGGAACCTCCTGCAGAAGGGACCACCATCAATTCTCGGTGTCTACGCGAATCTGATGACGCGATCGAATGTGGTCGAGATTCTTCGAGTCGCCAAGCAACACGGCTGGCAAACCGTCGTCGGAGGGCCGGAGCCGGGCGCCTATGTTCAGGAATATCTGGCGGCAGGAGCCGATGTGGTCGTAATCGGGGAAGGTGAACTTACCCTTGAGGAACTGGTGCCGGCGCTCCAATCCCATGCGGCGGATGCCCTGCACAAAATCGATGGGATCGCCTTCGTGGCGCCGGACGGTTCTGTAGTCCGCACCAAGCCACGCGCGCAAATCAAGGATATCGATGCGCAGCCCTGGCCCGCTCGTGAACTGATCGACATGTCTCGTTATGTGGAGGTCTGGCGGACGCACCACGGAATGGGATCCGTTTCCCTGATCACCGCCCGCGGCTGCCCCTACCACTGCCGCTGGTGCAGTCACGAAGTGTTCGGAAAGACGCATCGCCGCAGAACGCCACGATCGGTCGCCGATGAACTGGAATGGCTGATCGATCGTTACCAGCCGCAAATGGCGTGGATGGCCGACGACGTTTTCACCATCCACCACGGCTGGCTATTTCAATACGCCGCCGAATTGAAAAAGCGCGGAGTGAAGCTGCCCTTCGAGTGCATTTCACGGGCTGATCGGCTCAATCTTCAGGTCGTAGAAACACTGGCGGAAATGGGATGCTTCCGTGTCTGGATTGGTTCAGAGAGCGGTTCGCAGCGAATCCTTGAC
>JBEKWZ010000515.1:0-3861 GCA_049512555.1 Candidatus Sulfotelmatobacter sp.
ATATATGGTCGAGCCCACCTCGGTCGGAGCATCCTCAGTGAAAGCAGTCGTTGTCCTGCCGTCCGGCGTTTCGGGTGAACTGTTGTGGGACGGCAAGACTTCAACCCTTCACCAAGGCAAGCAAGAATTGCAGTTGCCCGCGCCGGCTCCGGTTCGCTGAAATCCTAATACAGCAGTAGCACCGGCGCCCTTTTCTGAAAGTCCGGTCCCGCGGGGATCTGGGCGTCCACACCCGTTTTCGTCACCGTCCGAGCGTCCTTCGATCACGCACAATCCAACCTTCGGAGGATTACGCCCACAAGTCTGCGTTGTATTCTCAGGTGCTCTCACAGATACACATTCATCGTGACTCAAACCTTCAGGTTTCGTTTCGTACCACTTTCGGTTGCGCTCATGGCCGTGGTGCTCACGGCGGCAACATTGTTTGGCGAGAACCGCTCCGCTCCCATCGTCATCGACGCTACAAGAAAGCCCCCTCCACCGGCGCCGCTTCCCTTTCCCGTTGGAGGTCACTCACCTGATGGACACGTGCTCTCCGCCAACGACCACTTTCTCACCCGCGATGGACAACCCTGGTTCCCAGTGATGGGCGAGTTCCACTACTCGCGTTACCCCGCAGCGGATTGGGAAGTCGAGATTCAGAAGATGAAGGCCGGCGGAATTCAGGTCATCTCAACTTATATTTTCTGGATTCACCACGAGGAGACAGAGGGACAGTTCGACTGGGCCGGACAGCGCGATCTGCGCCATTTTATCGAGCTCTGCAACAGGAATGGCCTCTATGTCTGGATTCGGATTGGACCTTGGAATCACGGCGAAGCGCGCAACGGAGGGCTTCCGGATTGGACGCTCCAGAAATCCCCCACGCGTGAAAACAATCCCGTTTACCTTGCAGCCGTTGGCCGCTTTTTTGCCGAAATCGGCAAGCAGGTTCATGGCTTGCTTTGGAAGGATGGCGGGCCGATCATCGGCGTTCAGATCGAGAATGAATATAGCGCGCGTGGTCCCGGAAAAGGGGCTGACCACATTCTCAAGCTTCGTGAACTGGCGCGCGACGCCGGCTTGGACGCTCCTTTCTATTCCATCACCGGATGGGACAATGCGGTCGTCCCGCCTCGCGACGTGCTCCCGGTGTTCAGCGGGTACGCTGACGGATTTTGGTGGCGCAGCCTGGAGGCGCGGCCTCCCAGTCCAAACTACTTCTTCACCAGCATCCGGTGCGAGGAGAACGTCGGCGATAATCTGCGTTCTACGCGCCCAGACATCGATGCCCTCGATGTCGCATATCCCTTTCTCACCGCCGAGATGGGCGGGGGCATGGAACTGTCCTATCATCGGCGACCACTCTTGAGCCCCAGTGACACGGCGGCCATGGAGGTTGTCAAGCTCGGGTCCGGCGTTGTCCTTTATGGCTATTACATGTTCCACGGCGGCACCAACCCAGAGGGCAAGAAGACCACGCTGCAGGAATCGCAAGCGACTGGGTACCCGAATGATCTGCCCGTGAAATCGTACGATTTCCAAGCGCCGATCGGTGAGTTCGGACAAATGAATCCGTCCTACGGCGTGCTCAAGACTCTCAACCTGTTCCTGGGCGACTTCGGCGCCACGCTTGCACCGATGACTGCTTATTTTCCCCAGCAGATGCCGGAAAGCAAGCGCGACACGCTAACACCGCGGGTCGCAGCTCGTTTTCAGGATGACCGCGGTTTCATCTTCGTCAACAATTACGAGCACAATTACCATTTGCCGGAACATAAGAATTTCCAAGTCAAGCTGAAGCTTCCGTCGGGTGCTGTCGACATTCCGCGAGTTCCGGTGAGTGTGCCAAGTGGAACATATGCCATCTGGCCGGTGAATCTCGATGTCGGCAAAACCCGCCTTCGTTTCGCGACGGCGCAACCCCTCTGCAAACTGGACGATTCGAACACCCTGATTTTTTTTGCCTGGCCAGGCATCTCCCCGGAATTCGCCTTTGAAGAGAAAGAAAGTGTTTCAGTCGAGAGTCTGCATGGACAGATCGTTCGCGAGCGCGGAGTCGCTTACGTGGACGGAATCGTACCGGGAACACAGGTCGCAATCCGGTTGCACCAGAAAAATGGGCCCGACATAAGTATCGTTGTCCTCTCGCGGGAAGAAGCGCTGAACACCTGGAAGGCCAAAATTAGTGAACGCGAGCAACTGATCCTCTCGGCCGCCCAGCTTTACTTCGATCACGACAGCCTGCATGTGCTCAGCGATGACGCTTCGCAGCTAACCGGCGGCTTCTTTCCCCCGCTGGAACGTGCGGCGGCAGGTTTTACCCTCGACGGCGAGGACGGAATCTTTCAACGATTCACCGCCCGCAGACAACCCATTCAAGTTTCGGCGCTGGCGCAAAAGATTCGTGATGCGGGTGTTGATCCCCCGCCCCGCATGGGCAAGGAAATGATGGGCGCGGAAATCGCCCTGGCCCCGGATGATTCTGATTTTGAAACAGCTGCCACCTGGACGATCCATGTTCCCTGTGTTGAGCCTGCGGCCGCGAAAATATTTCTCCGCATCACTTATGAAGGCGACGTGGCGCGCTTCTACGTCGATGGCAAGCTGCTCACCGACAATTTCTACAACGGCACTCCCTGGCTGATCGGACTCGACCGGATTCCTTGCCGGGAGTGGGATCGGCTTGTGCTGAAGATTCTGCCCCTGCGCAACCAGGCGCCAATTTACCTCCCCGACGGCGCTCGCCCCGCCCCTTCCCCGAATGGCCAGGTACTGACTCTGAATGAAGTGCAGGCGGTTCCCGAGTACGAAACCTTCGTGAGCTTGAAACCCTGACTGTTCGTCCACTGTGCGTTAATGCACTGCGACGATCTGCCATTGTTGCGTCTGGGCCGTGCTGCTTGCCGGTTCCTGCACCACGAATCCAGCGAGCGCCCCCAACCCTCCGCTCGTGTCCAGCGTGAGTCCGCTCAGGCGATTCACAAAGCTGAAATATCCCCCGCCCACTGATACGATGCTCCACTCTTGCTCGGTCGAACTGTTCGCCGTCGATGGGACGATTGCGGTTCCATTCGCCGTCGACCCCCCGGAATCGTCCAGTGCGTTGGTGGTGTTCGCTGCCCCGGGGTTGAGACTGGCAATCTGAAAATATCCGTCCAGGTTGCTGCTAATGCGCCACCGCTGGTTGGCAGTTGGGCTGCCACTGTCAGCTTCCGCATCCAACATTGCTCCGCTGGAATTAGAGCCTTGGTAGACAGACAGAATGTTCCCGCTACTGCGGTTGACAAACTTGTAACTCAAAGTGGAATCAAGATTCCCGCCGAGCGCATCCATGCCCGGAAGCAGTTCTGAATAGCTGGGGTCATTTATGTTGGTGGTTCCTGAACTATCCGCATTATTAAATAGCGTAAGTCCGTTCCAGACGTAAATCGCGTCCGACTGGTTGTCCCCGTTGAAAAATCCGCCACTCAGGTTCGGTATATTCACGCCAGCCGGATCCCAGTATTCAATGCCCATCCCCAAATTGTTGGGCAATCCCTCCTGCACCCCCTGCAGATCAAGCAGGAATTGTTGCTGGTCCGCAATGCTGGGCGGCGTGTACCAGGGATCGTTCGAGTCATCCCCGTTTTCGTAGTGTTCTCCCGTCTCGATGATGAAAATCGGCTTGCCGATGCTGTTGGATGCGTCGATGAGCACGTCTTGTTCCACCGGCTGGTTCTGCGGATTGCTCTGTGTATCGATCAACGGTCCATGGAAAAACGGATAGTAACTCTGGCATATCGCGTCGTATGTAATGCCATTCTGATTCGCCAGCGTGAAAAACTGAGTCAGATTCCATGCCGGAGTAATGTGGATGCAAGTCAGAGGCGGCGGAACGGC
>JBEKWZ010000516.1:0-3855 GCA_049512555.1 Candidatus Sulfotelmatobacter sp.
CGGTCTTTTTCGTGGGCCTATTCAGTCAGAGAAAGGGAAGGACGAAAAATATTCCTATCGTGCGCATGGGTAATGTAGCTGCGACGCCAGATGATACTGAGCCGATATCGACAGAAAAAGGGCCAATGGTCGCCTATCTGGTAGAAGGTCATTCGATGGGCGGCCTCAGCGGATCTCCCGTGTTTACAGACTTCCAAGGGCCGCTTCGTCGATACGAAATGATCTCAGGCCAACCGTTTTACCTGGTCGGCCTGATACATGGCCACTTAACGCACGACAAATTAGATATGGACACGGCACCCAAGACTGAAAAGGAAGATAGGCTGAACACTGGTATCGTTGCTGTTGTTCCTTCCGAAAGAATAACCGAAGCGATTGACTACCATTTTCGGCAGGACGAAGAGGATGCGGTGGCCCGAGCCAAGAATAAATTAACGGAACAGAAGGCCAAAGGCTAAGAAGCGACTCGCTACTTCTTCCCCCTCAACATCTCCACCACCCGCTCATAATCATCCACATTCGAATACTCAATCACAATCTTCCCCTTACCCTTCCGGTCGCGAATCCGCACTCGCACCCCCAGCATCCGCTCCAGGTCAGTCTGCGCCGCCCGCACATTCGGATCCACCCACCGCGCCCCGCTATTCTTTTTCTCCTGCCCCGGCATCCCCGGAAACGGATCCAGATCCCCCTTCATCGACAGCACCAGCCGCTCGATCTGCTCGATCGTCAGCCCCTTCTTCACCGCATACAGCGCCGCCTGTGAAATCTGGTCGTCAGTTTCCAGTGCCAGCAACTCTCTGGCCTCGCTGAACGAGAGCTTTTTCTCCGCCAGCAGCTGCATCACTTCCCGCGGCAGCTTCAGCAGCCGCATGTAGTTCGTCACCGACGCCCGCGACAGCCCCACCCGCTCCCCAATCTGTTGCTGCGTCATCTTGAATTCATTGCTCAACACGCGAAACGCTTCCGCCTGTTCGAGCGCGCTCAAATCCTCGCGCTGCAGGTTTTCGACGATCGTCATCTCCGCCGCCTGCTGCAGCGAAACTTTCCGCACCAGCGCCGGAATCGTAGTCTTCCCCGCCTTCTTCGAAGCCAGCAGCCGCCGCTCGCCCAACACTAAAATGTAGCGCCCGTCCTCATCCCCCGGACGCACCATGATCGGCTGCACCACCCCATTCGCCTTGATCGAATCCGCCAGCTCCTCCAGCGCCTCATCGTCATCGACATACCGCGTCTGAAACGGATTCTTATCAATCACTGCAATGTCGAGGTTGACCACCAGATTCGCGGGCATCCGCGACTCCGCCTGCGCATTAATCGTAATCGTCTCGTCCCCAGGATTCTGCATACCAGAATCCCCCGCCAATACCGTAGGAAGAGTCTGTATAGGAATAGTTTGTGTAGGGACGGACGCATTCGTCCGTCCATCCGAGCGCAGCTCGGCTGCTGCCTCATCCACCACAGCCTGAATCGAATCGATCCTATGCGGCGCGGGCACATGTGGCGCGGGCGCTCCCGCCCGCGTGCCGTCGCCACCACCGGCGCCAATCGTCGATCCGTCCGCTACAGCCTTGTCATTCCGAACGAAGTGAGGAACCTGCTGTTTGTCGGCAGCGCCACTGCTCTGTCCAGGCGTCACCACCCGCGGCCCCGGCAGTAACGACTCCAACCCCCGCCCCAAAGCCCTACGCTTCTCCACTTTGTCTTTCTCTCCCGCCCGCCCCGCCAAATTCTCCGCCGCCACTGTATTAGCCATTCCGTCGTCTCTCCCTATAATTCTCAAGCCCTGTCATCCTGAGCAAGTGGCGGCAAGCGAAGCGCAGCCGCCGCGCAGTCGAAGGATCCCTATCAGTGATAGGCTCCGGCGGCCAAGCAAGGAATTCTCACACAGCCTCCCCATTACTGAAATCGTATATCGACGTCCATCAATCTAATATATCGATGGACGTAAATATACAACCGAGCCTCAAGCCGTTTTATCCATCTCATCCCGAGCCGCAATCTCCTCAACAGCACCCTCTCCGTGTTCCCCTGTGCCCTCTGTGGTTAAAGTGTCCGCTGATGGCTGAGAGTTGACACCCGACACCTGGTACCCCGCCTGCCGCTCAATAATCTCCTTCGCCAGCTTGATATAACTCTCCGCCCCCTTCGACCGCGGGTCGTACACTAGCGCCGCCTTCCCATGGCTGGGCGCTTCGGCCAGGCGAATGTTGCGCGGAATTGTCGTCTTCAACAGCTTCTCGCCAAAATAATTCTTCAGCTCAGTCATCACCTGCTGCGCCAAGTTGGTGCGGTCGTCAAACATGGTCAGCACCACGCCCTCAATCCCCAGCTCAGGATTCAGCGCCGCGCGAATGCGCTCGATCGTGTCGAGCAGCTCACTCACGCCCTCAAGAGCAAAGTATTCCCCCTGCATCGGGATCAGCACCGCGTCCGCTGCCACCAGCGCATTCAGAGTCAGCAGGTCAAGCGCCGGCGGACAATCCAGCACGATGAACTGAAAGCGATCGCGCAGTGGCGCTAGCGCCTCGCGCATGCGAAACTCGCGCCCTTCTGCATCCACCAGCTCAATGTTCGCGCCGATCAGGTTCTTGTGGGCAGGAATCAGCCACAGCTGCTCGAGTTCAGTCGTCAGCAGCGCTTCCTCGGCCGTGGCTGCGCCCATGAGGAGGTGGTAGGAGCTGACGCGGTCAGGATCCTTCACGAACCCCAGGCCGCTTGTGGTATTCGACTGCGGATCGCAGTCTACGAGCAGCGTGTTGACTTCGGCAGCCGCAAAGGACGCGGCTAAGTTGATGGCGGTCGTAGTCTTACCCACGCCGCCCTTCTGATTGGCAACAGCGATAACGCGTCCCATTGAATTGTCTAGGAGAACCAGAGCTACACGGCAGCATAATCTGCATAGCATTTCAATTGCAATGAAGAACTGTTGTGCAAGTGCGTGAATTCATGTGCAAAACGCGTCCAATGTTCCTGCAGGAACATTCTGGCAGACTGGCGCGGCCTCTAAGGCCCCCAAAGTCGCGGCCGGGGACCCCACGCTATATGTTCCTGTGGGAACATATCTTCGCCAGGTACAGGCGGCGTCCCGACCGTACGAGGCAGTGAGCTGCAGAAGGTTGTTGGCGGGCGAGCCAAGAGACTTGGTCGGCTCGGGCGAATTGACGAAATGTTCCTGCAGGAACATTGTGGAAAACTTCGTCGAGCGGCACATTCTGTTCAGAGACCGCTTCGAGAGGGATTTACCACTTCTCCGGCCAGAATCTATTGATCTAGGTGCTTGAACCTTGGAATGCTAGCCGAATGATGCAGCATGCTCCACTTTTACCATTCTGGTTACTGCCAGAGTGTTCATCGTTGCGATCCAGTTGGCGTCTCGGGGAGGGTTTGTGCCATTCAACGGGAATTTGTAGATTCGTCCCACTTGGCACCATGATGGCCGGATCGTAGTGGTCAATTGTGCATACTTCCCCCTATGGGCGCGGTCGTACGGACCACTTAGTACCTTGCTTGGTTCTGACCGCTGCTCAAGTCTCCATAGGACGACGGGCCACCAGAAGGATGCGAGAGCGGGATTGGGGGACTGGAGCGGGGTCGGACCATGCGAGGTTGGCAAGGGCCGAACTCGCGTGGGATTGTTGGGCGGAGCTGATCAACAGAGCCAGGCGGCCTCCGGGGGCGACCAGGGCAGCGGCGATGGGGAGAATGGATTCGAAGCGTTCGACGGCGCGGAGGGTGACGGTGTCGTAGGAGCCCGGATGGAGTGATTCGGCGCGGGCATTTTGTATATTGACGTCCGTCAATGTTAGGGCGCGGGTGACTTCTCGGAGGAAGGCGGCCTTTTTATGGTTGGAT
>JBEKWZ010000517.1:0-3855 GCA_049512555.1 Candidatus Sulfotelmatobacter sp.
CGGCTCAGATCTCGCTTTCCTGCGTCCGCTCTTCAATGTTCATGTCTTTGAATTCGCTGGACTCGAAAATCTCGCCGCATTCCTTGCACTCGACGAATTCTGAATCTTCGTCCCGGCCAACGATCTGCACGCGCGGGTGCTTGCAAGGCGGCTTCGGTTCAGGGGCTGGGGGAGGAGCGGGCGACTTTGGGGTCATAAATCCGGGAGGTTCCTCAAGAAACACAACGCGGAGGCTTATTTTTGCCGGAATTCCCGGTATTTTAGACCGGCTTTCCGCGTTGTCAAGCCCTCTGTATTTCGCGGTCGTAATTTCGTAACTGCACCTGTGAGAGCACTCGGAAACCGGGCCGATATCGACCGCCGCTCAAACTCCGACTAAAATCGTCGTATAAATATAAGCCATTCACTTGATGATACTTACCGTTCAGGACGCTTTCCCAACATCTCCCTGCTCAGGCTTGCCAGTAGCTAACGGAATATCGTAGAATCGAATTGCGACAGAAAAGGTCGGACTTTGACTCGACCTTGCTTGTGAGAGTTTTACACAGGGAAACCAGTTGCTGAAGCTCACCAAGAAAGCCGACTACGCGTTGATGGCGATGAAGCATCTCGCCGAGCACTCCACCGAGGGCTCGCGCAGCGCGAAGGACGTGGCCGACGCCTACGGCATTCCGCCCGAGGCTCTGGCGAAGATTCTGCAGCGCCTGGCCAAGGCCGGACTGTTGCAGTCGCAGCATGGCACCAACGGTGGATATACGCTGGCCCGCGCCGCTCACACGATTTCCGCTTTCGAAGTGATTCAGGCCATCGACGGCCCCCTGTTCATCACGTCCTGCATCACGGTTCGCGGAGAGTGCGACCAGAGCGATCGCTGCAATATTCGCGAACCGCTGCGCAAGGTGAACGAAAGCATTGAAGCCGTGTTGAAGCGCATCAAGATTTCGCACATGCGGGAAGAGCCGGAAGAACCTCGCAGCGAGGCTCCCAAGGTGGCCGAGTTGGTAACGATCGGCTGAAGCGTAGAAGGCAAGAGATTTATCAAAAGGATTAACTCGGTAGGAGACGCAATCAATGAGCACGGACGTTAAGATCCCCCAGGCACTTACCCAAACCCACCACCCCGACGCCAAGGGCGTGAAACTTCCCATTTACATGGACAACCACGCCACCACCCAGATGGATCCGCGGGTGCTGGAAGAAATGTTGCCCTACTTCGTCGAGAAGTTCGGCAACTCCGCCAGCCGCAACCACTCCTTCGGATGGGCTGCCGAAGAAGGCGTGGAAACGGCGCGTGAGCGTATCGCTAAGCTGGTCGGCGCGACCACCAAAGAAATTATTTTCACCTCCGGCGCCACCGAGAGCGACAACCTTGCCATCAAGGGCGTAGCCGAAATGTACCGCGAGAAGGGCAACCACATCATCACCGCGGTTACCGAGCACAAGGCCGTTCTCGACACCTGCAAGCGCCTGGAGAAATATGGCTACCGCGTCACCTACATGCCCGTCCAGAAAGACGGCTTGATCGATCTCGACGACCTGAAGCGCGCCATCGACGACAAGACGATCCTGGTGTCGATCATGTATGCGAACAACGAAATCGGCGTGCTGCAGCCTGTCACTGAAATCGGCAAGCTCTGCCACGAGCGTGGCGTGATCTTTCATACCGATGCGACTCAGGCGATCGGTAAAGTTCCAGTCGACGTGATCAAGCAGAACATCGACGTCATGTCGATCTCCGCCCACAAAATGTATGGCCCCAAGGGTGTTGGCGCGTTGTACGTGCGCCGTAAGAATCCGCGCGTACAGCTTTCCGCCCTCATCGACGGCGGCGGCCACGAGCGCGGCATGCGCTCTGGAACTTTGAACGTCCCCGGAATCGTCGGCCTGGGCAAGGCCTGCGCCATCGCTCAGGAAGAAATGGCGCAGGAATCCTGCCGTCTGGCCGGCCTGCGCAATCGCCTGCGTGACCGTATTATGACGCGTCTCGACGAGACTTATATCAACGGCTCGTGGGAACATCGTCTGCCCGGCAACCTGAATATCAGTTTCGCCTACGTCGAAGGCGAGTCGCTCCTGATGGGGATCAACGACATCGCGGTATCGAGCGGTTCGGCCTGCACCTCGGCCACTCTCGAGCCATCATACGTACTGAAGGCTCTCGGCACCGGCGACGACCTGGCGCACAGCTCGATTCGTTTCGGCATCGGCCGCTTCAATACCGAAGCCGAAGTCGACTACGTTGCCGATCGCGTCATCGAAACCGTCGAGCGTCTGCGCGAACTCTCCCCGCTCTACGAAATGGCAAAAGAAGGCATCAACCTGAAAGACGTAAAGTGGGCAGGAGAAGCGCACTAAAGTGTGTCACGAGAGTTTGTAACGAGGGTTCGTATCAGGGCACGACTTCAGTCGTGCCGAAAAGAGCGGCATTTTGACAGGGCTTTAGCCCCTGAGGCAATCAGAGCTTAGGAGAAAAAAATGTCATATAGCGACAAGGTAATCGATCACTACAACAACCCCCGCAACGTCGGCTCCATGGACAAGCAGAGCGCCGACGTAGGCACCGGCCTGGTCGGCGCGCCCGAGTGCGGCGACGTCATGAAGCTGCAGATCAAGGTCAACCGCGAAACCAACGTCATTGAAGACGCCAAGTTCAAGACCTTCGGCTGCGGCTCGGCCATCGCCTCGTCCTCGCTCGCCACCGAGTGGGTCAAAGGCAAGACCGTCGACCAAGCCCTCGCCATCAAGAACATGGACATCGTGAAGGAGCTTTCGCTTCCTCCCGTAAAAATCCATTGTTCGGTGCTCGCGGAAGACGCCATCCGCGCCGCCATCGGTGACTGGAAGAAAAAGCAAGAAGCCACCGCGCCTGTCGCTGCCGAAGCAAAGTAGCGGAAGAGCGGCGCTTTAGCGCCGCGTAAGAGTCGGCAGAATCAGCTTGGCTTTAGCCCCGGCGCGGCTTTGAAAGGGCGTGGCTTGAGCCGCGCCGAAAAAGGACCACGAATCTCAACGGCTTTAGCCGCTGAGGGACGCATTAAAGATGACAACGCTAACCGAAAACACGCCCACCCAAGCCCCCGCCAAAGGCATTCTCGTCACCGAGAAAGCCCTGGCCAAGGTGCGCATCGCCATGGCGAAAGAAGGCGTTTCCCCCGAGCAGGGCGGACTGCGCCTCGGCGTGCAGGGCGGCGGATGTTCCGGCCTGAGCTACAACGTCCGCTTCGACACACAGCCGCGCGAGCGCGACCGCATCTTCCAGTTCAGCGACGTGCGCGTCTTCGTCGACCCGAAGTCGTTCATCTACCTGCACGGCATGACCCTGGACTATCAGGAAACGCTGATGCAACAGGGTTTCGTCTTCGTGAATCCCCAGGCCTCAAAGTCGTGCGGCTGCGGCACTTCGTTCTCCGCCTGATGCGGTTTTTGTGGGGCGGACACTCCTGTCCGCCTGCCTGCACCACCTGACCGGCAGCAAGCAGGCTTCGGTCTGCGCGGAAGGAATATTAAGCGTGACGACGAAACCTGTTCTCACCGAAATCGGCGCAATTCCCCTGCCCCAGGAAACGCACTCCTGCTGGTCCTGCGGATCCATGCGGGCTGCGCACTTTTGCGAATCCTGCGGTAAGGTGCAGCCTCCGGTTCCGGTCGACTATTTCTCGTTCTTCGGCCTACCGCGCAAACTCAATATTGACCTCGCCTCACTGGAAAGAGATTTTTACGCGCTCAGCCGCAAGCTGCATCCCGATCTCAGCGCCAGTTCCGGCAGCAATGAGAAAGAGCAGGAGTGGAGTCTGGAACAGAGCTCCCTGTTGAATGATGCCTACCGCACACTGAAAGATCCCATCAAGCGCACGCAAT
>JBEKWZ010000518.1:0-3853 GCA_049512555.1 Candidatus Sulfotelmatobacter sp.
AACTCGCTCGCGACCGCCCGAAACCGCGCCGCGATCTCGTCCAGCGCCTCATCCCAAGAAATCCGCCGCCACGTCTGTGGGCGAATAGCCTGTGTGGCGCGGGCACTCCTGCCCGCGACCGCGGCGCCAGCCGCGGGCCCCTTCGGCCCCACCCGCCGCATCGGATAAAGCACCCGATCCGGCGAATACACCCGGTCCAAATACTTCGCCACCTTGGCGCACAAAAACCCGCGCGTCACCGGATGCTCCGGATCCCCCTGAATCTTCGTAGCCCGCCCATCCTCAACAGTAATCAGCACCCCGCAAGCATCAGGGCAATCGTGCGGACACGCGGCATGGACGACCTGCTTCATCGCCCTTCGATTATACGGTGCTTTCCAAGGGGACGCCCGCGGCTCGTATCCACCGTCAATGAGCCGCAAAAAAGAACGTGCGGCCGTGAGGCCGCCTGTTCTGCATGACTTCAGCTACGAGTTTAGTTGCCCGGCTCAGACACAAACCCCGCATAGACTTCCGGAGTCCCGTTCGGCGCCAGCAGCAGACCGCGCGTAACCAGAGGAATTGAAGTGGTCTGGGTCTGGAGCTGACCGAGTCCGGTCAGGTTGTTGAAGTAGGTGAGATTGAACGTGTTGACCGTGACCGGCCCACCCACCGAATAACCCACCAGCCCGTTGTTCGACATCTGGAAGCTGCCCAGATTGCCACTGTCGACGGTAACGCTCGCCGGCACGAACATGCCGTAAACGCCCTGCAGCCGCAGCGAGATCATCTCCGGCGTGAACACGCTGTTCGAATAGCTGCCACCGATGAAGACCCTCTGCCCAACCACAACCGAGGTGTCGCTGAACCACGACTCCGTCACCGCGCCATTGAAGAAGCAGATGTCGAAGTTGCTGTTGTCCAGTAGGCTCACATCCACCGTCTGAATGGAATCGACGTCGCTGACCATGTCAGCCCCGGTCTCGCCCACCCACATGGTGATCTGTTGAACCTGGTTCGATGCGTTGGTGGTCAGTGCCAGCACGCGTCCGGAGACGAACGATCGTGAGGTGGTAATAACTTCCACGCTGCTGGCCATCAAGCTGCCGTCGGCCTGGAATGCGCCCTGCACTCCAACGATCGCCGGCGTCGCCAGATTGTTGATGCTCCAGCCGCTGTTGAAATTTGTGTTGCTGTTGACGTAAACCGTCAACTGGCGCCCGTACGGCCCTTGCAGTACGAACGAACTGTTGGCCGCGCTCACCGAAACCAGGCCACCCGTCAGGTCCGTAACCTGTCCGTCGGGATCGCTGGCGCGGGTCGCCTTGATAAAGATGACCGGGTTCACGGCGCCGGTAATCTGGCCGTTGCCATCAACCGCAAGCGACTGCCGGATGTCGAAATCCATTCTCAATCCAGCCAGACCATTGGCTCCCACCACCATGGGCGTCGGGAAGTTCACGGTCACCGTGTATGGACTCTGATTGTTGGGAAATGTCCCGTTCAACGTGGTCACGGTCGGAGACGGGTTCAGCGTGATGTAGTCGATGACCGGGCTAGCCAGCACGATAGTAGCGCTGCTATAGGTATTGGCCGGAACGGAATTGAACGATAGCGGCGAACGCAAGCCGACCAGCCGAGCGAAATCGACCGTAGTTGGCGTCGAAATCACGGTCGCGGTGGTGTCGCCTTTACCATTCAGCACAACCGAATTCAAGGTGACGTCGAAGCCCACGACGGAGGGAAGCGGAGCATCCTCTCCCGTCACGAACACGTTGGCGGTCTGAGGATTCGAACCCTGCGAGGACGAATTCGAAGCACAACCCATGCCCATCAGGCAAAGCGCGAACAGTAATGCAAATCCAAAGAACTTTTTCATGGCAGACTCCGGTGCGAAAGTTTGGGTGTGAAGCGTTGGTCCGCGGGGAGCCGTGATTTGCTTCACGGCGATGCAAACACAGCCCAGCGGAGAATGTCGCGTAACCCGGGAGAGGTTACCTGGCTGGATTCGGAGCTAACATTAGGCTATCTCGTTGGATGCGATGGGTTTGTACGATGTCGCCAAGGAATAAAAAACGCTAGGGCATGCCCTTCTGTGCGACCGAAATGCCCCGTCCGGCGCGGATCTCCGGGGCGCAGCGGGGAATCAACCAAGCGGAATCGTGACAACTTTCTGCAGCCCACGCACGAATGTCTGAGCCAGGGGCTTGCAACATCGTGCTCTATCCGGGTTGATCCGCGTTATCCGTGGCGAAAGAAATCTACTTCAACTCCAGGACTTCCTTCTCTTTGCCCTTGCTCATGTCTTCCATCTTCTTGATCTCGCCATCGGTCAGCTTTTGAATCTCGTCGAGCGAGCGCTTCTCTTCGTCTTCGGAAATTTTCTTGTCTTTCAGCGCCTTCTTGATGGCGTCGTTGCCGTCGCGCCGAATGTTGCGGACGGCCGTCCTGTGCTCCTCGAGCACCCGATGCAGTTGCTTCACCATATCCTGCCGGCGCTCCTGGGTGAGCGGGGGAATCGGCACGCGGATCAGCTTGCCGTCGTTCATCGGATTCAGGCCCATATCTCCCGACCGGATCGCTTTTTCAATCGCGCCCAACTGCGACGCATCGAAAGGCTGCACCGTGATCAACTGCGGCTCGGGCGCGTGCACCTGCGCCACCTGGTTCAAGGGCATTTGCGAGCCGTAGTAGTCCACGGTCACGCCATCGAGCATGTGCACCGAGGCCCGCCCCGTCCGCACCCCCGCCATCGCCTTGCGAAAATCTTCGACTGCCTTGTCCATGCGCGTCTTCAGTTGGACGTAGGTTTCTTTCAGTCCGGCGATCGCCGCCATTGTTGCTTGAGCCATATGGTTAGCCCCGTATTAAATAGAAACCAAAACGTTGCATTATAAACCCAACAAGAAATCTGGCCACGGATTTACACCGATCAACACGGATCAGAAATGACAGACAATCCGTGCGAATCCGTGAAGATCCGTGGCCGAAGATCTTAGGCGCTCACCCTCGATCCAATCTTCTCGCCCAGCACCACGCGGCGAATATTGCCGTGATGGTTCAGGTTAAACACAATGATGGGAAGATTGTTGTCCTTGCACAAACTGATGGCGGTGGAGTCCATCACTTTCAGCCCCAGCTTCAGAACGTCCATATACGTAATGTGATTGAATTTCTTGGCGCCATCGACTTTCATCGGATCAGCGTCGTAAATGCCGTCCACGCGCGTCGCCTTGAGAATCGCTTCGGCCTTGATTTCCATGGCGCGCAGCGAAGCCGCGGTGTCGGTCGAGAAATAAGGATTGCCCGTGCCTCCGGCAAAAATCACGACCCGGCCTTTCTCCAGGTGGCGAATCGCGCGCCGGCGAATGAACGGCTCAGCCACTTGCTTCATCTCGATCGCCGACTGCACGCGGGTGTAAACGCCCTGCTTCTCCAGCGCATCCTGCAGCGCCAGTCCGTTGATCACAGTGGCGAGCATGCCCATGTGATCGGCGGAGACCCGGTCCATGTTCTTGGCCTGGTCGGCGACGCCGCGGAAAAAGTTTCCTCCGCCCACAACGATGGCCAACTGAACGCCTAGCTTGTGAACGTCCGCCAATTCCGCGGCGACTTCGTGGATGCGTGCCGTATCGACGCCGAAGCCCTGGTTGGCCGCCAGTGCCTCACCGGAAATCTTGAGCAGAACACGTTTGAAGGCAGGGGTCTCAGTCATGAGTCAGTGGCCCGTTTCCAGTGGTTCTGGTTTTGGGTGGCGCAGCGCTTTCAGCGCTGCGATAAATGTACACCGAACCGGGTCCGGCTTTAGCCGCCGAGGTATTTTAATTCGGGCGGCTTCCCATAACAAAAAAGGCGCCCCGCAGGGCGCCCGAAA
>JBEKWZ010000519.1:0-3851 GCA_049512555.1 Candidatus Sulfotelmatobacter sp.
CGTCACTTCTGTTCTCACCGTCACTACGACTACGACCACCACCGCCGGCACCTACACCGTTAAGGTCACCGGCACATCGGGAGCGATCACGTCTTCGGCTTCAGTGACCGTTACCGTCACTGCCGCGTCCACCTTCGCACTCAGCGTCACACTGGGCGGAACAGGAACGGGCTCCGTGAGCAGCAGTCCGACCGGAATCAGCTGTCCGAGCACCTGCAGCGCTAGCTTCACGAGTGGCACGGTCGTTGTACTCACCCAGACCGCGGCCGCGGGATCGACCTTCGCTGGCTGGAGTGGAGCTTGCAGTGGCACCGGCGGCTGCAGCGTAACTATGTCTGCCGCCGAGGCGGTGACGGCAACCTTCAACTCGAGCAGTAGTTCCGCGGTGACCCTGACGCCAACCAGCCTGAACTTTGGCACGGTAGCCACGAGCGTGACCAGTCCGGTGAAGACCGTCACTCTAAAGAACTCCGGAAGCGCTGCGCTGACGATTACTTCGATTGCCGTTACCGGAACCAACATTGGCGACTTCCCCGAAACGACAACCTGCGTAAGCCCACTGAAGGCCGGCGCCAGTTGCCTCATAAAGGTTCAGTTCAAACCATCCGCTGTGGGCGCACGCAGCGCAACAGTGAGCATCGCCGACAATGCGGCGGGCAGCCCGCAGCAGGTGCCGTTGAGCGGGACCGGCACGTCCGCCAAACTTTCTCCCACATCCGTGGCCTTTGGCGACTGGGCAGTAGGCTTAACCAGCACGGTCGACAAAGTGACGCTGACCAATGTGGGCACGACGGCGCTGACCATCAGCAGTATCGCGGTCACCGGGACCGAAGCCGGAGATTTTCCGCAGACCGCGACCACCTGCGGAGCGTCCCTGGCAGCGGCGGCGAGTTGCACCGTCAGCGTAACGTTTAAGCCGTCGACCACCGGCGCTCGCAGCGCGAATCTGACGTTCACCGACGGTGCCAGCGGCAGCCCGCAGCAAGTGCCGCTGAGTGGAACCGGTACCACCGCCGAGATCACTCCCAGGAGTGTGAGCTTTGGCACGCTGGCGCTGGGGTTAACCAGCGCCGCCAAGACGGTGACACTAAAGAATGTCGGCACGTCCGCGATTACCATCACCAGCATCGCGGTCACAGGTGCGGAGGCCGGAGATTTCCCGGAAACGGCGACGACCTGCGGAGCGTCTCTCGGAGCGGCGGCGAGTTGCACGGTCAGCGTGACATTTAAGCCGTCGACCACGGGCGCTCGCAGCGCGACTCTGACCTTCACCGACAGTGCCAGCGGCAGCCCTCAGAAGCTGACGCTGAGCGGAGTCGGTACCACCGCCGAGCTCTCTTCCACCAGCCTGAGTTTTGGCTCCGTGACGGTCGGCAGCAGCGCCCTCAACACGGTGACCCTGAAGAACGTGGGCACAACCGCAATCACGATCTCCAGTATCACGATCGCCGGCGCCGATCCGGGGGACTTTGGGCAAAGCGGTTGTGGCGGTTCGTTGGCGGCCGGCGTGAGTTGCACGATCAGCGTGACCTTTAAGCCGACCAAGACAGGCGCTCGCAGCGCAACGTTAAAGATCGCCGATAGCGCTGCCGGCAGTCCTCAACAAGTCTCACTGACGGGAACCGGCTCATAGCACGAATCAGGAACGAGACTCACGGGTTCAGAGAGGTATTTTCAAGCTGGTGCCGGGAGGGGGAATCGAACCCCCAAGGGCCGAAGCCCGGCGGATTTTGAGTCCGCTGCGTCTGCCAGTTCCGCCATCCCGGCTTGGGTGTCTACTGACGGAGATTAAAGCTTAATTTACTTTTCCGTCATTGTCACCTTGCATCACGTTCGGCCTCCCGTGGTTCTACGGTCGTGACGCTCTCGACCTTCATCTCGCTTCCGTAATCACTTCCCCGTCGACGATGTTGTAGCGACGGTAGACCCTAAGCGCCTCCCATTTGGGCATTCCCGACATCATCGTTTATCCTGAAAGGTTGCCCGAACGTAATTACGGTTGACCGTGCTCTTCCAGCCTGAGACGTTGCTTGCAGACGCATTCGCTAGGAGCTAGTAGCTAGAACCTTTCTTATGAAAACCGGTATTATTGGCCTGCCCCAGGTAGGCAAGACGTCGCTGTTCCGCATCCTCACTAAGGCGCATCTTTCCGCGCAGGCCAGCAACCCGCGCGAGGCCCACATCGGGGTTGCCAAAGTTCCAGACGATCGGCTCGACCGCCTGGCCGCGCTCTACAACCCGAAGAAACTGACTCACACCTCCGTCGAATACGTCGACGTCGGCGCCATCGGCCAAGACGCGCTCAAAGAGACCGCTTACATCGGCCATCTTCGCCAGGTCGATGCGCTCGCCCATGTTGTCCGCGTGTTTGAGGACCCGGCCGTTCCGCTGGTGGCGGAGATTGATCCTCTGCGCGACATCAAGAACGTTGAATTCGACCTGATGGTGAGCGATCTCGGCCAGATCGAAAAACGTCTGGAGCGTCTGGAAAAAGATTTGAAGAAGATGAAGACGCCGGATCTCGAAAAAGAATTTGATCTGCTCAAGCGCGCCAACGCGCATCTCGGGTCGGAAAAGCCGCTGCGCGAAATGGAGATGACGCCCGAGGACAAGAAGCGCCTGCGCGGGTTCATGTTTCTGAGCGAGAAGCCGATTTTTTATGTGCTCAACATCGGCGAATCGACCGAACTGGGCAAGGAACTTGAAGAAGCCGTGAGCAAATACAAGCTCACCGAAATTGCCGCGCGCCCCAACGCCGCGGCCACAGCGATTTGCGGGAAGGTCGAAGCCGAACTCGCCGAAATGAGCGACGCCGACGCCGCGGAATTTCTTTCCAGTTACGGCCTCAAGGAAAGCGGTCTGGTTCGCCTCATCCGCACGACCTACAAGTTGCTCGGCCTGATCTCATTCTTCACCGCTGGCGAAGACGAATGCCGCGCCTGGCAGGTTCCCGCACGCAGTCGCGCTCAGGAGGCGGCCGGCGCCATCCACTCCGATCTCGAGAAACATTTCATCCGCGCCGAAACCATTCGCTGGGACCAACTCCTCGAAGCCGGCTCTGAAGCCAACGCTCGCGCCAAAGGCACGCTGCGCCTCGAAGGCAAAGACTACATCGTGCAGGATGGCGACGTGATGCACATCCGCCATAGCGGGTAGTTTGCGTTCGCACCGACGTATACTCTTCCAGATATGATCCATTAAGATATGCTCAATCGCTTGATGTTGTCTGGTGTGGTTTTGGCGCTCGCCGGCGGTCTGTTCGCGCAATCAAACTCTACGCCTAACCTCGCTCCGGGCAATGCCGCCCAAGCCAGTGTCGCGGCCCCTAGTTCGCCGGACTGGAGTGAGCCCTTCCCTGCGCATCGCATGATCGGCAACATCTACTACGTGGGCAGCCGCGGGCTGGCCTCATATCTGATTACGACTCCCGCCGGACATGTTCTGATCAACAGCAATCTCAAGACCTCAGTCCCGTTGATCCGCGAGAGCATCGAAAGGTTGGGATTTCATTTCAACGACGTCAAAATTCTGCTGATCAGCCATGCGCACTTCGACCACGACGCAGGCAGCGCCGAAATCAAACAACTGACTGGCGCCAAGTACATGGTTATGGACGGGGATGTGGGCGTCGTCGAATCGGGCGGGAAGAGCGACTTTCAGTATGGCGACGATGTAACGCTCCGGTATCCGGTGGCCAAGGTCGACCGAGTGCTGCATGACGGCGACGAAGTAAAACTCGGCGACACTGTGCTGACGGCGCACAAGACTGCCGGGCATACTCGGGGCTGTACTACCTGGAGCTTGCGAGTGAGCGAGGCGGGCAAATCTTACGATGTTGTGATTGTGGGCAG
>JBEKWZ010000520.1:0-3845 GCA_049512555.1 Candidatus Sulfotelmatobacter sp.
TTACCTCAACATACTTTTGAATCCGGCTGTCAATCATTACTTGATTGAACAGTACGTGTATCCCACGACCTTGGTTGGACCAGTCTGCCAGAACCCAGCCAATCCAGGCTGCATCTGGATCACGGATTGGAATACCTTCCAGACGGGCTTCCTGACCCTACCGACTGGCTGGAGTGACCGCGGAGTGGACTACGGCGCTGAGGCAGCCGGCGCGCTCAGCTTCATGACCAACTTCACGGTTGATGGTTACAACGGCCTCGATGCCTGGAACTTCTTCACCACGAGCGATTCCACGTATTTAGGCCAGGTCTACCACAATGAACCGCAATGGAGCATCGCGCCATTGCAGTAAGCGCGCGTTTCAAGCTGTGGCTTGAAGCTGTGCGAACATCTTGATCACGGCCCGCCGGTCAAGGCAGCTTGCGACCCTGGATGGATTCTCAGGTATCGTGAGACTGCCGTGACCGGCTCGGCTCTTCCCGAATCAGTGTCTCGATCACAGCCTGCGTAGCAGGATTGCGCCCCTGCATCGCTCGATGTCTTCGGCAGCGAAGGGAATCGTGTAGAGTGTGAGATCTTTTCCGCACTTTCGCACTCCGAGTGCAAGCTAGAGCATTTTCAACGTTATTAAGACCATACCCGCAAGGAGAGAACCAAGCTGAGGCCTTGTCGGCAGTAATGGCCCGCAGGGCTTCTGCGATGGTGCCCTGCAGAGGCTCCACGCTGCGGGCCTTGGCCGAGCGCAGTAGTTGTTTGATCTTCGACCAGGCTTGCTCGATGGGGTTGAAGCCGGGGGAGTAGGGCGGCAAGTACATCAGCCGCGCTCCGGTGGTGGCGATGAGTTGCTGTACCCCGGCCACTTTGTAGGCTGACAGATTGTCCATGATGACCATCTGTCCCGCGCGGAGCTGCGGGCACAACACCTGCTCCAGATAGGCCAGGAAGACGTCACCATCGGTCGGCGACTCGATGGTCATGGGTGCTTGCAAGCCTTGGATGGTCAGCGCCGCCAACATGGTCACGGTATGCCAGTGGCTCTGGGGCGTGCCTTCCGCCATCCGTTGTCCACCCGGAGCGCGGCCATAATTGCGGGTCATCTGCCTGCTGGCCCCGCTCTCATCCAGAAATACCAACTGCTCCCGGTCGATCTGCCTTATGCTTTCCCGCCGCGCTTGCCGGCGCTGCTGCGCTTTTCGGAAATTGAGAATCTCAACAGGGTATAGTCAACCGATAATCGCCGCTATCAGCAGGTTGCAAGGGATCGATTCACATCAATTCCACTTCAATCCCACTTCAAACCCACGGCAATAGGCGCATTCTAGTGAGAGGCTTCACGATTCCGATCAGCGGACAGATCTGCTGGCCAACTGCTGCCATTCCTCTGCAAATCAGGTCTCTCAGCGCAAACGGGAAGGCGCTAAGTCCAACAAAACACTTGAAGATGAGTGAGCACAAACAGGGCAGGTAGATTTAGCAAACCGCCGCCTTCAGCCACTCGGCCACCTCTCCGCGGCATGATTTCAGCAGCTTACCACGTCGCTTCAGTTCGTCTGCTGGACTATTGCTGGACTCGACTTCAGCACATTCACCGAGGCCCGCATTCGCTTCATGGCCGCGAGCAGCGCCGGATCAAAGGCTTTGATATAGCGGCCCTTGGATATAGCGGCCCTTGGTGACGTGCGGATTGACGTGACGCAGAATCGCCACGGGTGAACAGTGGCGGGACGAAGAAGAAGCACCGGGGATAGCACTGCGGTGTGCAGATTCATTTAGGATGATCCTTTGGTGGGAAGCTTCTACCGTGCCGCAAGGCGGCAGTGAAAGGGCAACGGACTTAGCCTCGCCACCCAGAATGTTATGGACACTAAGGATGACCTTCGCTTTCGGCCTACTCCGCCGACTGGATTGAGACTGCTGCGTGGGCTGGGACTCGCGATCATGTGGTTGGTTCTCGCATTGCTCACTCTCTGGGCAGTGGCAGCCCTTTACGTTGACTTTCGCGTGCCAAGCCTGCGCGTTCCGATCACCGCGATCTACATTTTGGGGATCGTCGCGATCCTGTTGCGGGTCAAACGACGGTCTTGGACGGCTGCTTTGTTTTTCGCTGGCTTCTGCATAGTGCTGGCGTGGTGGCTCAGTTTGAAGCCGTCGAATGATGGCGATTGGCAAGCCGACACTGCTCGAACTGCCTCGATTGAGATCAACGGAGACCGGGTCACGATCCACAACCTGCGCAACTGCCATTACATTACCAAGACCGATTACACCGATTGCTGGAGCGACCGGACGGTATATCTGTCGCAACTCCGTTACGCAGACCTGTTCTTCACTACTTGGGGACCGAAGTATATCGGTCATCCGATCCTCAGCTTCCAATTCGGGGACAACGACCATGTCGCCTTTTCGATCGAGGCCCGCTATAAAGCCGGCCAGTCGTATTCGGCGGTGCTCGGATTCTTCCGGCAGTACGAGTTGATATTCATCACCGCCGACGAGCGCGACCTCATTCGATTGCGCACCAACTTCCGCAAGGACGAGCAAGTCTTCATGTATCGCACTACCATCTCGGCAGACGAGGCACGCAAGATATTTCTCATCTACGCCGATTACCTGAACCAGTTGCGAGATCATCCGGAGTGGTATAACGCTCTGACCCGAAACTGCACCACGACGCTTGACACCAAGATAGCCGCAGATATGAAGAATCCCCAGCCCTGGAACTACCAACTCCTGCTGAACGGCACGCTGGATGAATTGCTGTACGATCGGGGGCGGCTGGCCACCGGCGGACTCCCCTTCCAGGAACTGAAGGAGCGAGAGCACATCAATGCCGCAGGGCAGGCGGCGGACGGATCTCCTGATTGGTCTGCGCTCATTCGAGTGGGACGAGTCGGATTCTGAAGGTGAAATTCAACCGGAGCTCACGTTCGGGAGGCCCTCGGATATTGCAATCGGCGAGGACAGTTCACGACGAGGTCTGCTCCCGACACCTTTATCCGGTTTACTGAGACACCCTGTACGCGCGGACAGGCCAATCCTGAACCGCTAAAACAGCCGCCCAACGCGGAAGAAGAACTTGTGGTGTCCGGTATCGCCGTACGCGTAGGCTGCCTCCACCGGCCCGAAGATCGTGTTGACGACCAGGCCCGCGGCACCATCGGTCGGGAAGCCGGATGCCTTGTTTACCATGCTGCTGGGCGGGCCGTAAACCTGCGCCGCCTCGTAAACGCCGATGAAATAGACGCCGCTACCCAGCAACGGTGGGAGCTTCGCCAGTTGCCGCAGATATCCCGCCTGAAATAGGAAGTACTTATCCATCAGCAGTTCGTTGGTTCCGTAGGCCACCAATTCTCGCGAGCCTCCCAGGGAGAACTGGGGGATGCCGGTCGTGTAATTGAAAGTCGTCCCGGCAGATCCATCCAGAAAAACCGAGTTCGCTTCGTTCAGCCGGTGGTGAAGCTGACCGTTGGCTTCGAGCACCGGATAGGGTTTGGGCGCCTCCGGACTGGCGTTGTACCAGTAAAAATCGCCATTGAAACTTTGTCCTGCGAAAGGAATGACAGGGTCGTCCAGGCGATCCAACCTGTATTGAATTCTGCTGGCACCGTAGCCGCCGGAAAAGGATGGCAGTTCTTTCGGGTTTCCGATTTGCCGCTCGAAGTCTTGCCACCCACCTTCGTATCCGAGACGCAGCTCGCCAGTCCTTCCAAACTGGTAGCCGACATCGACGCCTCCGCCAAGAGTGGAGCGCCGGTAGGTGGTCACCAGTTGGTTGTTGTCGTAGATGAAAAGCGGATTGTTATCGGCCAGAACCCGTGGTGCGATGAACCAATGGGTCTGCGGCG
>JBEKWZ010000521.1:0-3841 GCA_049512555.1 Candidatus Sulfotelmatobacter sp.
ATCTTCTCGGCCGCTTCCAAAACTTCCTCAATCGGCCCCTTCATGTAAAACGCCTGCTCAGGGATGTCGTCGTACTTGCCCTCCACGATCGCCTTGAAACCCTTGACCGTGTCGGCAACCTTCACGTAACGTCCGGCAGCGCCGGTAAACTGTTCGGCCACGTGGAACGGCTGCGAAAGGAAGCGCTGAATCTTTCGGGCTCGCGCGACAGTCAGCTTTTGATCTTCCGTCAACTCGTCGATGCCGAGAATCGCGATGATGTCTTGCAGATCTTTGTAAGTCTGCAGAGTCTTTTTCACGGTTTGCGCTACGTCGTAGTGCTCCTGGCCGACGATGCGCGGATCGAGAATGCGCGACGTCGAAGCCAGCGGATCGACGGCGGGATAAATTCCAATCTCAGTCAACGCGCGGGAAAGCACAGTCGTCGCGTCCAAGTGAGCGAACGTCGTTGCTGGCGCCGGATCGGTCAAATCGTCGGCCGGCACGTAAATCGCCTGCACCGACGTGACTGAACCTTTCTTCGTCGACGTAATGCGCTCCTGAAGTTCGCCCATTTCCGTCGCGAGGTTCGGCTGATAACCGACGGCGCTGGGCATGCGGCCCAGCAGCGCGGAAACTTCCGAGCCGGCCTGCGTGAAGCGGAAAATGTTGTCGATGAAGAGGAGCGTGTCTGCGCCCTCGGCATCGCGAAAATATTCCGCGACCGTCAACCCGGTCAGCGCGACGCGCAGGCGCGCCCCTGGAGGCTCCGTCATCTGCCCATAGATCAGCGCGGCCTTCGACTTCGAGGGATCGCCCGGCTTAATCACGCCTGACTCTGACATTTCCAGCCACAAGTCGTTGCCTTCACGAGTGCGCTCGCCAACGCCGGCGAACACGGAAAAACCTCCGTGATTTTTGGCGACGTTGTTGATGAGCTCCATGATGACGACGGTCTTGCCCACGCCCGCGCCACCGAACAATCCGATCTTGCCGCCTTTTAAAAATGGCTGGATCAGATCGATAACCTTCACTCCGGTCTCGAACATCTCCGCGCTGGTCGCCTGTTCGTCAAACGCCGGCGCCAGGCGGTGAATCGGCATTCTCTCTTTGTATTCGATGGGGCCAAGCTGATCGACCGGATCGCCGATCACGTTCATCACGCGGCCCAGAGTTCCGCGGCCCACGGGCACGGAGATCGGGCCGCCCTGATCAATAGCCCTCATACCGCGAACCATGCCGTCGGTCGGCTGCATGGCGATGCAGCGCACACGGCCCTCGCCCAAGTGCTGTTGTACTTCGAGAATTACGCTGATCGGGCTGGGCACGGTGAAGCCGTCGCTCACAACTCTGACGGCCTCGTAGATCGGGGGCAGGTGCCCCTCGTGAAATTGCACGTCTACTGCCGGGCCCGCGATTTGAATGACATGTCCTACATTTTCTGCCATAGTCTTCTCGTAGAGACGTAACTTGTTACGTCTCTCTTTCCCTCGCACAAAAGACGTTGCAAGCAACGTCTCTACGATTACATTGCCGCCGCGCCGCTGACGATTTCGATAATCTCTTTCGTGATCTTTGCCTGCCGTGCCCGGTTCATGACTAGCGTCAGCGAATCGATCATGTCGGTCGCGTTGTTGGTGGCCGAATCCATTGCGGTCATGCGGGCGGCGTGCTCGGCCGCCACCGACTCCAACAGCGCGCGGAAAATCTGGATGCTCACATACTTCGGCAGCAGCGCGCGGAACAGTTCTTCGGGCGCCTGTTCGTAAATGTAGTCCACTTGCGCCGCACCGAACTGCGAGGCCGATCCAGCCTCTCCCTCGGTCGTGCGCAAGCCCACGCCGGCCGTGATCGCCGCTTCCTTTGCTTTCTTTTTCTCTTCCTCCGTCATCTCCTCGACCAGGCGCACCGTCTGCTCGCCGATCTGCTCGATCGGAAGAACCTGTTCCACGATGAGGCGTTGCGCGATCACCGATTTGAATTCGTTGAACACAACGTAGACGGCGTCAATCTCTTCGCGGCAGTATCGGGAAATGACGCTTTCGGCCAGCGCCGCAGCCTGCGCGAATTCCACTTTGCCGAGGACGCCCACGTGCTCACCGGTGATCTGAATCGCTCCTGCGCGTTCGGCCTCTTCTGGTTCGGTTTCGACTTCAATCGACTCCGCAAGGTCGGCCAGGCTCCGCGTCTGCACCTTGGCAGCCGGATACCGCCGGCGCAGAAAGTCGCGCCCCTTGCGGCCGACGGCTTCAATGTCGACGTTCTCGCCGGCCTTGGACTCGAGGAACCGCGTCGCCGCTTTCGTAATGTTCGCGTTGAACGCGCCCGCCAGTCCTTTGTCGCCGGTCACTACAATCAGCAGAATGTTTTTTTCTGCACGCTGCGCCAGCAGCGGATGCTTCGCCACGCCGGTTTCGGGATCGTAAATCTCCGCCCGCGCCACCAGTGACTTGAGCACATTCGTCAGCATCTGCGCATACGGACGAGCGGAGAGAGCCCGTTCCTGCGCCCGGCGCAGCTTCGCCGCCGAGACCACTTTCATGGCCTTGGTGATCTGCCGCGTATTGATCACGCTACGAATGCGGCGACGGATGTCGAGAATGTTTGCCATTTGTCGTAGAGACGTAACTTGTTACGTCTCGCACTCACCACGGGCGCTGCCGGCAGAGACGTAGCAAGCTACGTCTCTACGAATCACTTCGCCACGGCTTCGCGTGAGGCCACGAACTGCTGCTTCGCCTCTTTAATCACAGCCTGCATCTGGGCCTTCAACGCGTCGTCGAGGATTTTCTTCTCCATGATCGTGCGCAGGATGCCGGGCTGGGTCGAATCCACATACTTGTAAAGTTCGGCTTCGAACTGGCGCACCTGCGCTACCGGGAGATCGTCAAGGAATCCGCCCGTGCCGGCCATGATGATCAGAATCTGTTTCGAGAACGGCAGCGGAGAGAATTGATTTTGCTTCAGCAGTTCGACCAGCCGCTGTCCACGATTCAACTGCGACTGCGTGGCCTTGTCGAGATCGCTGCCGAAGGCCGCAAAGGCCGCCAGTTCGCGATACTGCGCCAGTTCCAGTTTCAACGTGCCGGCGACCTGGCGCATGGCTTTGATCTGCGCGCTACCTCCGACGCGGCTGACCGACAGACCAACATTGACTGCGGGGCGAATGCCCTGGTTGAACAAATCCGTCTCCAGATAAATCTGGCCGTCGGTAATCGAAATCACATTCGTCGGAATGTAAGCCGAAACGTCGCCCGCCTGCGTTTCAATAATCGGCAGCGCGGTCAGCGAACCGCCGCCCATCTTGTCGCTCAACTTCGAGGAGCGCTCCAGGAGCCGCGAGTGAAGATAAAAAACGTCCCCGGGATAAGCCTCGCGTCCTGGCGGCCGGCGCAACAGCAGCGAGATTTCGCGATACGAAGCTGCATGCTTCGAGAGATCGTCGTAAATCACCAGCGCATGACGCTTGCTGTCGCGGAAATATTCGCCCATCGCGGTTGCCGCGTATGGCGAAATGTATTGCATGGGCGCGGGTTCCGACGCCGACGCCGCCACGACGATGGTGTATTCCATCGCTCCGGCGTCTTCCAGAATTTTCACGACCTGCGCAATCGACGAACGCTTCTGCCCGATCGCGTTGTAAATGCAGATCAGGTCGTTGCCTTTGCTGTTGATGATGGTGTCGAGCGCAACGGCCGTCTTGCCGGTCTGGCGGTCGCCGATGATCAGTTCGCGCTGGCCGCGGCCGATCGGAATCATGCTGTCGATGGCCTTCAGCCCGGTCGCCATGGGCTCGCGCACCGGTTGGCGGTCGATCACGCCCGGCGCGATGCGTTCCAAGGCGATGAACTTATCGGAGGCG
>JBEKWZ010000522.1:0-3841 GCA_049512555.1 Candidatus Sulfotelmatobacter sp.
ATCGTATATGTTCCCGGCGCCACATCACGAATCACAAAGCTGCCGTCCGGATGCATCTCCGCGCCGTTCAGCACCAGGTTGAAATCGCGCGACTGCAGCATGATCACCGCCGACGACCGCGGCGGCAGATTGACCACCGACCCGCGAATGCTCAGACTCGGACTCGGCGTAAGCGAAAAGTCCGCCACAAAATCATCTCCCGCGCGCAACGGAACCGCCGCCGCCTGGCTGCGATCTCCCGTGCCCGGATAGTAGGTTGTCTGATACGACGTGGGCGCAGGTTTGTCCGGCCCACCTTTGTCGTGCAACTGCAACTGCGCCGCCGCGCCCGCAGATTCGATCAGCACTTTGAAATCCGGTGGCGGACTAACCGACACGTAGTAACTTCCCGCCGGCAGTCCCGCAACCCGGTACTCGCCTAAATCATTGGTGCGCTCCGCTCCCGACTGTTCCCACCGGCTGCGCCCGGAAACAAACGTCTGCCGCAACACCGCAACCTGAGCGTTGGGCAACGGATCTCCATCTTCGTCAGTCACGCGCCCGCGCACCACCGCCGCAGCCTGCACGTGAATCAGCAGATCCTTCACTTCCTGTCCGGCCGTCAACGTCAACACCCGTCCATCACTGCGGGCCCGGTGCTTGTCGACTTCGAGCAACCCGGTGCGCTCGGCAAACATGTGATAGCGTCCCGGCACAATTCCTTCGATGTGGAACGTCCCGTCGACGCCGCTGACCGCCGTGTAGTCGCCGCCTTCCGCCTGGTTCTCGGCAATGAGTTCTACGAGCACTTTCTTCACCGGCTCGCTGCCCGGTTCCTTCGTGACCACGCCGTCAATCGTGGCGCGGCCCGCCGCTTTCGCCACCGAACTGCCCGCGACCTGCGCCACCGCGCTCGTGCCCAGGAAAACTCCCAGCGGAACGATCAAGAAAACAGCGATCAGCAGCCCTACCGAGCGACGCCTCGCGCAGCCCAGTCTGATGCGCCGTAATTTGATGGATCCCGACTTCATACAATCTGGCTTCATAGAACCCGGCTTCATAGCGCTCGGTTTCCTGGATTCCAACTGGAAAGGCCTGGGGATCGGCTTCCCGGCCAGCCGTGAGGATCGGCCCGCCAGTGCCATCATTCTACCCCGGAATGGCGCTCCGCCCAAGAACAGTCTAAAGGCCATCCCCTCGTTTTTGATTCAGGAATCAGGCTGGATATGATAAGCAGGTAGGGAGGAACTTATGAACCGATCCATCTTTGCTGCTGCGCTGTTTTTCTTCGCAACAACCCTCGCCCAAGCCCAGGACATCACCGGCAACTGGCAAGGAACTCTCAGCGCCGGTGGCGCCGAACTGCGCCTCGTGCTGCACATTACCAAGTCCGCCGATGGCAGCTTGAAAGCCACGCTCGACAGCATCGACCAGCCCGGCGGCAACGGCATCCCCGTAAGTTCTGTCGCGCTGAAGGATTCCAAGTTGAGCCTGGGCGTCGAGAAAGTCGGCGGCACGTACGAAGGCAAAGTCGCGCCCAGCGGCGACACGATCTCGGGGACCTGGACGCAGGCCCAGTCCATCCCGCTCGAGTTCAAACGTACGCTCGCGCCCTTCAAGACCGAGCACAAACCCGCCAAGCCCTCTGACATCGACGGCGCCTGGCAGGGCACACTCGATCTGGGCGCGCAGAGCCTGCGCGTCGTGTTCCACATCGTCAACACCGAAGACGGCCTGACCGCGACCTTGGACAGTCCTGACCAGAACGCGAGCGGCATTCCGACGACCTCCGTCACCCGCGACGGATCGTCGTTGAAAATTCAAATCAAATCGATTGGCGGAGCCTTCGAAGGCAAGATCGCCGCCGATCTATCTTCGGTCGACGGCACGTTCACTCAACTCGGCAGCAGTCATCCGCTAGTGCTGAAGCGCGCGAAGGACTAACCGGAACTCGAACGCAAGAGCCGGCAGAATCCTCTTATGGAGGGACGGACGCCCCCGCCCGTCCGCCCCCGCGCAGCGCGGCTTGTGTGGGGCGGACACTCCCTTCGACTTCGCTCAGGGCAGGCTCTGTCCGCCTGCCGTGGCTAGCTATCCTTCCGGTAGAGCAGATTGCGCATAGCCTCACGCCGAGCAGCGTTCGCGCCCTTATCGGTCTTCAGCACATCCGCAGGCTTCGACTTCGCATCGGCCTCGTCTTCGCTACACGCAAGACACCGGTTGGCAAAGCCCGGCTTGCCCGGCTTCAATTCGAACTCCTCGCCACAAACCACGCACGTTTTGATCGGAAAAGAAGGCATTCTCGATCCATTTTACCGCGAACCTTTCGCGTTCCTCCCGGCGCCAGCGGAAAGCAGTTTCCTCACCGGGCCTTCAGCCCGATTCGGAATGACATGAGTGAATAAGCATTTTTCCACACGCTCGATGTGAGAGCCTCTACAGCCTCTGTGTCTCCCGATCACAAAAAGTGATGTCATTCCGAACGGGCGCGAAGCGGCGGTGAGGAACCTGCTGTACGGGACACCGCCCCCTAGTTCAGAAAATACTGCCGGTAGAGCGTGTCGCGTTGCGCGGGACGGAATCCGGCATCGCGAATGATTCGGCGCAACTCTTCTTCGGTCGTGCAATTTGTCACACCGGCGGCGCGAACCACGTTTTCTTCGAGCATCACCGAGCCTACGTCGTTGCCGCCGAAGCGCAGGCCCATCTGGCAGACCTTTAATCCTTGCGTCACCCAGCTCGACTGCACGTTGAGGAAGTTTGAAAGATAGAGGCGCGAGATGGCCAGCACTTTCAAGTAGTCGACGGCGGTGGCTTCGTCCCAGTGGCGGCCGCCGAGCGCGGTGTTCTGCGGCTGAAAGCTCCACGGGATGAACGCGGTGAATCCGCCGGTCTCTTCCTGCAGTTCGTAGAGGCGCTGGAAGTGGTTGACCAGGTTTTCGTAGTTCTCGCCTACGCCGAACATCATGGTCGCGGTGGTGCGCATCCCGATCTGATGCGCGGTGCGGTGCACGTTGAGCCAGTCGTCGGTCAGACACTTCAGGCGCGCGATCTTGTAGCGGACTTCGTCGTCGAGCACTTCGGCGCCGCCGCCGGGGATGGAGTCGAGGCCGGCATCGCGCAGGCGGAGAATCGTGTCGCGAATCGAGAGCGCGCTGTATTCGGCAATCGCGATGATCTCGGACGCGGAGTAGCAGTGCAGATGAATCTTCGGGAAGCGCTCTTTGATGCCGCGCAGCATCTTCTCGTGCCAGTCAATCTTTAAGTCGGGATGCAGGCCGCCTTGCATGAGCACACCGGTTCCGCCGAGTTCGACGGTCTCGCGAATCTTCTCGTAAATGGTGTCGAAGTCGAGGATGTAGCCTTCTTTCGCGGCGGGGCCTTTCAGTGGGCGGTAAAAGGCGCAGAAGGTGCAGTACTCGGTGCAGAAATTGGTGTAGTTAACGTTGCGGTCGATGATGTAGGTGACCACGCCTTCGGGATGCAGCTTGCGGCGCACCGTGTCGGCTTCCATGCCAATGCCGATCAGGTCATCGGAGTTGAACATCTCCAGCGCTTGTGCTTTGGTCAGGGACATACAGGCTCCACAGAACTGTACATTTTATCAGGGAGCGGTGGGTGTTCCTAGGTTCTAGGGCTCGCAGCCGCTTCTTGGCGTAAATGTCTGGACCTGATTCGCGGTTAGACGCACGAGCGGCGTTCCAGTCAAATCAACTAAGCACGCCGCCTGCCCCGTAGTTGCGATCCAAACGTTCATGCTGTTGATGTCCCAAGTGTCGTTGGCTGCCAAAGTGACAATAATGTGTGCGAAAGACGTCGCAGGCAGGGGAGCGACTAGCGTCGCGTTCACAACGTGGCGGGT
>JBEKWZ010000523.1:0-3840 GCA_049512555.1 Candidatus Sulfotelmatobacter sp.
TTCTTTACGCTCAGAACATTGCCGCAACATGTTTGGAAGCTGCACCCGAACACGGTGCTAACACTGGTGCTGACTCCGTTGGGGGCGGTGATTGGATTTCTGATCGTGGTGACGGCGCTTAGTTCGGATCCGTTGGCTTGGGCGGGGCCTTTGCCGCTGGTTGCCGCTCTGGGAATTGGAGCGGTGCTGACCTGGATCATCAAGCGATATAGCGCGAAAGAGGCCGTGACTCATCCGCTGGCATTTGCAGCATACGTTGGGTGGTCGATGGTTAGCAGCCTCTTTCTTACGCCCTTGGCGCTGTGCACTATGGATTCGGCGGACTGGGGTACGCGAACCATAGAACCGACTTCAGAACATACTTCGGAACAACGAGAGGTGCCCGTTGGGAACTCCAACACTTAATACGCCGGTTGCGGAAGTCAAGGCGGCGCCCCCCGCGCCGGAAACGAAGCGAGCGCCGGTGGGGCAGTCGCTGCACTACAAGCTGGTGATTACGCTCTATCGTATTTTTGCTATCACCGTGCTGTATCTCGTGCTGGCCGGCGTTCTTGCCTATGCCTGGGTGATGGGTTTTTATGCGGTGAACAGCTCATGGGCCGCGCCCGTGATTCTGTCGGCGGCAGACGAGAAGAGCCTCGACTTTCGCGACAAGCTGGTGATCAGCCAGCAGACTATCGAGGATTTGAAAGTGGATACCAAGAAATTGGACAGCGGACTGGAAGAGATGAAGAAACATCGCGGCGCGCTGCTGGAACTGGAACCGGAATTGAAGGCGGCCATTGCGCGCGAACAAAATCATAATCGCGCGACCGGTCCAGAACTGGCGAAGCTCGATCAGCAGAAGCTGGCTGACAATGTGAAGACCCAGAAAGTTCTGGCCCAGCTCAAAGAAGTGGAAAGCAACATCAACAAAGACCTGGCCGCCGGGTTGATCACGCAGGGCGACGCGGCGACCCAACTGGCCGCGTTGAACCAGGCTCAGGGAGCCTATACCGACAACAAAATTGCCGAGGTCCTTCTGACCGACAGCGTACTCGACAAAACTTCGACAGGTACGACCTCCTTGGATGTGCTGGTGAAGCAGGCCGAGTTACGGTCGGAGGTTGCGCAGCTCGACATTGCCATCAACATTGCGGAAAAGCAGCTGCAGGAAGAAAACCGGCAAGTCGACCGGCTCCGGCAAGCGATCACTACGGCCAAGCAGAGTCCGTATTACCTGAACGCGTCGGGGCAGCAGCGGCTATATTTCGCTTTCGTGCCTTACGACGATCAGGCTAACGCAGTGGTCGGCGCCACGATTTACGACTGCTACCTGAATATGATTCTTTGCCGCAAGGTCGGCACGGTGAAGCAGATATTCCCGGGCGAAGAGCAAGCCATCCATCCTATCTTCAAGACGCAGATTCGCGGCTTCCTGATCCAGATGAATCTGGACAACGCCGAATCTGCGAAATCGAAGACCGTGTTCCTGGGCAGTAAGCCTGTTTTGTTTTGAGGAGAGCAAAAATGTTTCAGAATAGCTGGAAGTTTATGCTGGCGTGTGCCTTGATGATGACGACGACGACGGCGATGACGACGGCGGCGGCCGCGTTGGCGGCGGACGGCAACGATGAGATGGCCTACTGCTCGTACCTGCTGGAGCAGGCACAGGCCCAGCGGGATCTGCTGCGCTCGCCCATGGCCTTAGCAGGCTTGACTCAGCCCGAGACGGGCTTGCCGACGCAACTGGTAGCGGGCGCTTCCGTCGGCCTCTCCGAAATCAGAAAGGCCGGTCTGACCATGGACGCAGCCCGCAAAAACTGCGAGCTATACAAAGCGACAACCGGGGCGCAGCAGGATGTGCAATATGCTCTGGCCAGCCTGGAGAAAGAAGCGCTGCGCAACCGGCTCACACTGATTAACCAGGCCGCGAAGTCTGTGGACGAGCTGATAGAAAAGACAGCGAAAATGGTGGAGGCGCAGAATGCGACGCGTCTTACGCTGTTCACGCTGCAGACTACAAAGATCAAGCTGGACGCGGACCGAGCCGACACAGCATCGAGGATCAGCACTCTCTATGTTCCTCCGCTGAGCGACAAGCCGCTGAAGAATCTGGTCGCAGAAAAATTGAGCAGTGAAGCCAGCGAGCAGAAAGCACTCGACAAATTGACCCGGCAAAATAATTGGGATGTTGCGCTTTCGGTCGGTGTTCATCAGCAGGTGAATCCGGTTGCGCAGAACCCACAACCCTACGGAGCAGTCTCGGTGAACTACAATTTCGCGAGCCGGGCCATCAACAAGCATCTCGATCGCGCTGTGAACGCTTACGATGAGTGGAAAAAAGTGCAGGAAGGCGATGTTGTGCGCGGCATGGAGGTGTTGCACCAGCAGCTGTTGGATGGCGTCTCGGGGCAGGAATCCAGGCTCAAATCGCTGCAAGAGGAGAGCGGACAGATCGACAAGAACCTTCAGCTGGTGGGCAATCCGGACACTTCGGCGGCGTTCGATTTCCATAATCAGTTGACGGCCGCGCAGTTGCTTTTGCAGGTCGAGACTGGCGATGCCAGTTTCAGGATCGACCGGCTGCGTGAATATCTCGCCAAGAATTATTGAGCGAAGAATAACTGACGGCTCACGTTTGACAGGGAAGTCCGGTATGCTTGGCGGACATGCAACCCGAGACTGCCAATCCGCTGATTGAGTTTCGAGAGGTCTCGTATCGGGTTGCGGGCACGCAAGTGCTTTCGGGATTCAATTTGCAAGTGCAGCGTGGCGAGACGATTGTGCTCCTGGGCCGCAGTGGATCCGGCAAGACTACATCGCTCAAGCTGGTGAATCGGCTGTTGACGCCCACTTCCGGGGAAGTCCGCGTGAAGGGGGTGTCTAATGCACAAGGCGACGTCATTCGGCTGCGCCGCAGCATCGGCTACGTCATCCAGGACGTCGGCCTGTTTCCGCATTTCACAGTCGAAAGAAACATCGGTCTGGTTCCGAGGATCGAAGGGTGGCCCGAGGAGCGGGTTCGTGCGCGCGTACTCGAGTTGATGCAGATGGTGGGGCTTTCGCCAGATCTGGCCGGGCGTAGGCCGCATCAGCTTTCGGGCGGGCAGCGGCAGCGGGTGGGCGTGGCGCGGGCGCTGGCGGCGGATCCGGAAATACTGCTCATGGACGAACCGTTCGGCGCGCTCGATCCGCTTACGCGCGACGAGCTGCAACGGGAGTTTCTCTTGTTGCAGCAGCGGCTTCACAAGACCGTCGTCTTTGTGACCCACGATCTGCGCGAGGCCCTGCGCCTGGGATCGCGAATCGCATTGATGGAGGCGGGGCGACTGGTGACCGTGGCGGAGCCGCGCGAGTTCTTGAGGTCGACGGATCCCCTGGCTGCGGCTTACGTCAGGGCTTTCGGCGATGGGCTGGAGTCGGCGGCCAATCGAGGCGCGTCATGAACGTCTTTCGATTTATCTGGCAGGACCGTGGGGAGGTTCTGAAACTCACCCTGGAACATCTCCGACTGGTTGGTTTTTCCACGCTGTTTGCGATGCTGATCGGCATCCCGCTGGGAATTGCGATTGCTCACCGTCCGCGGTTCAACAAGCCCGTGTTGGCAAGTGCGAACATTATCCAGACGATTCCGAGTCTCGCGCTTTTCGGATTTCTGCTACCTGTGCCCTGGCTCGGTGAGCGGGTCGACAGGCTAGCAATTCTGGCGCTCACGCTCTATGCGCTGCTGCCCATCATCCGGAATACGTATACGGGAATTCGCGGAGTCGATCCGGCGGTGGTGGAAGCAGGGCGAGGCATGGGGCTGACGGAGTCGCAACTTTTATTTCAGGTTGAGCTGCCACTGGCTCTCAGTGT
>JBEKWZ010000524.1:0-3838 GCA_049512555.1 Candidatus Sulfotelmatobacter sp.
GATTTTCTTTGTTCCCGTTTCCAGCGTTTTGTGGATCGAAGCCACGGGAAACTATGCCTGCATACACACCGCCAGCGACAGTCACCTGTTGCGGGAAACCATGGCACACCTGGAAGAGAAGCTGGCGCCACACCACTTCATCCGCGTGCGGAAATCCGCCATCGTGAACGGTGCCCGGATTAGCGAGATTCGTCCCATGTTCGATGGGGTATACGACATCGAACTGGCAGAAGGAACGGTGGTTACGTCGAGCCGCAGATACGCTCATAAGTTACGGGCGCTGTTGGAATCCTAGTCTTGGCAACTGGGATGTAAATTGGCGCGTCGGCGTGGAATGCCAGCGGCGAAGATGATTTCAGTACTTGCCTCGAATCGGGATTTGGCGGGCTATGTCGGCAGGTCCCGCGATTAGCCAACCTTCGTCTTCAGTTCACCGAGTTGTTTTCGCGCGGATATCTTCGATGGGGCCACGACCACCGTTTCTTGCGATCAAGTTCACTTACGGGTCTGCAACATTGGACGCTCCTCGTTGCATGAGGATTGTTGTTTGTTTTCGTTCGATGGATGAGCTATGTTCATACCAGTACCGCGCGGCTCAGGAAAGAGGACACATCCATGGCGATGAACCATGCCGTGAAATTAGAGGTGCGACACCTGAGGCTGTTGGCCGCGATAGCGGAAGAAGGCAGCGTGACCGAGGCGGGCCGGCGCCTGCACGTCACGCAGTCGGCGCTCAGCCACCAGTTGCGCGATGCTGAAGAGAAACTTGGTACTGCTTTATTTCTGCGCCTGGGCAAGAAGATGGTACTCACGCCTGCCGGCGAGAAACTGCTCGACTCGGCGCGGAAAGTGCTCGAGGAATTGCATTGTGCAGAGGCTCAGATCGAGGGGCTTAACGGTGGAAAGCTCGGGGTGGTGCGTCTCGGCACAGAGTGTTACACCTGTTATCACTGGCTGCCCGCGGTCCTGAAGAAGTTTCACGCAAAGTTTCCCCGCGTTGATGTAGACATTGATTTAGAGGTCACCGCGCGCCCGGTTGACGCTTTGCTGGCGGGCAAACTCGATGTGGCGGTCATCACCTGCCCACCGCGAAACAAGAGTCTTCGTTTGACTCCCACCTGTGAAGACGAGGTGATGATTGTGGTTGCGCCGAAGCATCGGCTGGCTTCTTCGACCCGCGTCGAGCCCCGCGATCTGGTGGGGGAGACGATTTTGTGTTATCCGCCGAAAGAAGAGAGCACCTTGTTAAACAGGGTCTTGCGGCCGGCGGGCATAGAGCCTCATCGCGTCGTACCAATTCCACTGACGGAGTCCATCGTTGACATGGCGTCGGCTGGCCTGGGAGTTGCCTTTCTGGCACGCTGGGCGATCGCCGGCTATTTGCAAGCGGGCCATGTGGTGGCGCGACCCTTGGGGAAAAGCGGATTTCGCCGGCAGTGGTATGCAGCCACTTTGCGAAGCGGGCCAGTTGCACCGTTTCTTACGGAGTTCGTGAGCCTGCTGGTTCGGACCTGCGCCCTGGATTCAGTGGGCAAATAGCGAGGATGCAACTGTGCCGAGGGAACGCAGCCGTAGAGTCGCGGGCACAGGGTAGACTCGTCCCCGCCCGATGGGGCACTTTCAAAACTGTACAAACCTCATTTCTCGGACGAACGCTTCCACTAGACTTGAGCCTGGAAGGAGCACTTACAGAAGTTCGTGCGCCTTGCGGCCACCATGGCTGAATCGATCGCAGACTTTTTCTCGGAACATTTTCGCGCGCACAGCGAAGAGCGCGCCTATCGGCAGCGGCGCGGGTACCGCACGGAATCCTTTACTTACGGCGAAGTGATGGGCATGGCCGCGGGCTTTGCCGCCAAGCTGGACGCGCGCGGGATTGCCAAGGGCGAGCGGGTGATGCTGTGGGGAGAGAACTGCGCCGAATGGGTCGCGGCGTTTTTCGGGTGCGCTCTGTGCGGAGTCATCGTGGTGCCCATGGACGATGTGGCCGCGCCCGACTTCGCCCTGCGGGTGTTTCAGCAGGTGTTGGCGAAACTGCTGGTGGGGTCGCGACGTCATCTGCTGGAGGTCGCGGCTGCGGGACATTCGATTGCGAGCATGAATCTGGAGAGTCTGGCGCAGGCGGCGAGTCCTCTGCCGGTGGCTCTCCCGAAGGTCGCGTTGAGACGCGACGACGTCCTGCAAATTGTTTTCACTTCGGGCACGACTGCGGAACCCAAGGGAGTAGTCATCACGAACGGGAACGTGCTGGCGAACATCGCGCCACTGGAACGCGAGATGCGGCGTTACTTGAAGTACGAACGCTGGGTGCATCCCGTGCGTTTTCTGAACCTGCTGCCGCTGAGCCACGTATTTGGGCAATTTCTGGGGATGTTCCTGCCGCCTCTGCTGGGCGGCACGGTGATTTTTCACGACGAACTGAAGCCGTCGGAGGTGATCAGCGCGATTCGGCGCGAGCGCGTGTCGGTGCTGGTGAGCGTGCCGCGAGTGCTGCAGTCGCTGAAGCAAAAGATTGAGCGGGATATTGAAGACAGCGGAAAAATGGCAGCGTTCCGCCAGCGGTTTCAGTCGTCGAAGGGGCAGCATTTTCTGCGGCGTTGGTGGACGTTCCACGCGATTCGTCGCCAGTTCGGCTGGAAGTTTTGGGCGTTTATTTCCGGCGGCGCGGCGCTCGACAGCGAAACCGAAGAATTCTGGGACCGGCTGGGTTACGCGGCGATTCAGGGATACGGGCTGACCGAGACGACGTCGTTGATCAGCGTGAACCACCCCTTCCGACTGGGGAAGGGATCGATCGGCAAGGTGCTGCCAGGCCGCGAAGTGAAGCTGGCAGAAGACGGCGAGATTCTGGTGCGGGGTGGAGGCGTGGCGTCGGGATACTGGGACGGACGCGGAGCGCAGGAAACTTCCGACTCACAAACGTCGGACGAGCGAATTTCAGATGGAGGAATCTCCGACGACCAAGGATGGTATCGCACCGGCGACATCGGAGCGCTTGATGCGGCGGGGAATCTTTATTTCAAGGGACGGAAGAAGGAAGTGATCGTAACGCCGGGCGGGACGAAGTTGTATCCCGAGGATCTGGAGGCGGCGCTGCGGCGGCAACCGGAAGTAAGGGATTGCGTGGTGGTGGGAATTGAGCGCGGGGGGAATGCGGAGCCATGCGCGGTGCTGATTCTGCGGAGCGCTGAGAAGTCGAAGGACGCTCGCCTGGAAGCGGTTGTGCAGCGGGCGAATCAATCGCTGGCCGAATACCAGCGAATGAGAATGTGGATCGAGTGGCCGCAGGAGGATTTTCCTCGAACCAACACACAGAAGCCACGGCGCAACGTGATACGGGAAGTGGCGCAGGCGCAGATGCTTCAGGATCGAACGGAGCGCGGTCGAACCGAAAAGGGAGCGAACCGTCCACTCGCGGACCTGATTGCGCGGGTTACGGGACGGTCGGTGGGCGCGCTGCGCGCCGACGCCAGCCTCGATTCTGATCTGGGGATGAGTTCCCTTGACCGGGTAGAGTTGCTCTCTACGCTGGAAGACCGCTATCAGGTCGACCTGAGCGAGACCCGGTTCATCGCGGTGCAGACGGTCGGAGACCTGGAACGCATGCTGCGCGGAGATGCTGTGGCGGGCGCGGTGTATCACTATCCGAGTTGGACGTTGCGCTGGCCGGTGACCTGGCTGCGGTTTCTGGCGCACTATTTACTGCTGCGTCCGGCGATTGTGTTGATGGCGTGGCCGCGGATTGAAGGGCGCGAGCACTTGCGGGGCGTGAACGGACCGCTGTTGGTGGTTTCGAATCATGTGAGTGACGTCGACCTGGGATTTATCTTGACGGCGC
>JBEKWZ010000525.1:0-3837 GCA_049512555.1 Candidatus Sulfotelmatobacter sp.
GCCGGGCGAAACGGTTTGCATTCTGGGGCGCAGCGGCGTGGGCAAATCGGTGTCGCTGCATCACATCATGGGATTCCTTAAGCCCGACTCGGGTCGCGTCATCGTCGCCGGCCAGGACATTACCGATTACAACGAAGAGCAACTGGAACTGATCCGCAAAAAAGTCACCATGGTTTTTCAGAACGGGGCGCTCTTTGACTCGCTCACGGTCGGCGAAAACGTGGCCTTTCCGTTGCGCGAGGCGGGGGAACTGAACAATGGGGAACTGAACGAAGAGCAGATTTACGAGATCGTCGACGGCCTGTTGCAGATGGTGGGCGTGCAGGAAATGCGGGACTTGCTGCCGTCTGATCTCTCGACGGGTATGAAGCGCTCGGTGGCGATTGCGCGGGCGCTGGCCGCTCGCCCGGAATGCGTTCTCTATGACGAGCCGACCACCATGGTCGATCCGCTGATGGCGCAATTGCTCGGTGATCTGATCAAGCGCCTCAAGATTCAACTGAATCTCACCAGCATTGTCGTGACCCACGACATGCGTCTCGCCAAGAAACTTGCCGATCGGGTCATGTTTCTGTACGAGGCTCGGGCGATCTTCTTTGGAGCTTACGCGGACATGGAAAAATCCCCCGAGCCGATCATTCAGGAATTTCTGGAGCTGGACGAACTGAAGCTGGAAGCGTAAGGGCGGGGCAAAAGTTCGTTGTAGAGACGTAGCTTGCTACGTCTCTGCTTGCACCATCGACGAGCCTTCGGATCGCGGCGCTGGAGGCAGAGACGTTGCAAGCAACGTCTCTACGACGGCTGCGTTGGTAACTGTTTTTCAAAACCCTTGCTGCACCAGGTCTTCCACGGTGAGCGAGTTCTCGTCGGCGTCGCCCCTCATCATTTTCTCGACGTATTTTGCGATCAAGTCGGCTTCGAGATTGACCGGATCGCCGGGCTTCAGGGAATGCAGATTCGTCATCTCCACCGTGTGCGGGATGATGGCGATGGTGCAGCGATTCTTCTCCAGTTTCGCGACCGTGAGGCTGATGCCTTCAATCGAAATGGAGCCTTTGTAGACGGTATATTTTTCGACGTCATCCGGCAGTTCGATGTGCAGCCACCAGTTTTCTGACTCGGCGATGCGTTCGAAGGCGAGCAGCTTGCCGACTCCGTCGACGTGGCCCTGGACGATGTGGCCGCCGAAGCGCCCATCGGATTTCATGGGCAGCTCAAGGTTCACCAGTGCCCCTTCGTGAATGCGCGAGAACGAGGTGCGCACCCAGGTTTCGGGCGCGAGATCGGCGCAGAACGATCCTACTTCTGATGGCCGTGCTACTGATGACCGTGGCTTGATGTCGAGAGCGGTCAGGCAGACTCCGCTGACCGCAACGCTGTCGCCGGGCTTGAGTTCTCTGGGAGTATTCGCGGCCGCGATGGTGATGCGGCGGTTTTCACAGCGCTGCTCGATGCTTGTAACACGTCCAATTTCTTCGACGATGCCGGTAAACATGAGTGCCTCCGGGATGAACATAACATCATAAACCAGCGGGCGACTCACCACGGAGGCACAAAGTCACGGAGAAGAACAAAACAATATAGATGATTTTCTCAGTGTCTCGGCGCCTCCGTGGTGAAGAGTCATTCGCCATACGGATCGCGCAGGTAGCCTTCCACTGCTAAATCTTCGCCGAAGCGATGCAGGTGCACGTCCTTGACCTGTGCAGCTTTGTCCATGCGGCGAAATCCTACTCCCGTCGCGAAGGGAACTGAATCTGTGCCACCAAGGATCTTGGGCGCGTAATAGAGGAAAATTTTGTCTACGATGCCGGAAGCAAGGGCGTTCGCGTTTACCGTCGCTCCCCCTTCAATCATCACGCTCGTGATTTCGAGTTCTCCCAGACGCCGCAGAACGGCGCGCAGGTCGGGGCGTCCGTCGGCGCCGGCCACGGAAATGTTCTCGATCCGAATTCCAAGTTGTTCGAGCTGCTGCTTCTTGGACTCGTCGGCGGAAACACAGAAGACCAGAACATCATTGGTTCGTTCCGCGGCGACGCTCTGCACCAGTTGCGATTCGAGCGGCAGGCGCAGGTTCGAATCGAGAATGACGCGCAGCAACGGACGACGCCGCGGGTGGCCGCTGCGATCGGTCAGCAGTGGATTATCCGCCAGAATTGTACCGACGCCGACTAGCAGCGCGTCGTTCTGGTGCCGCAGTTCGTGCACGTGGGCGCGCGCAATTTCGCCGGTAATCCAAGTTCCGGCGAAACCTTCGGTTGAAGTGGCAGCGCGATCGGGCGGCGGCGGGGCGATTTTGCCGTCGAGCGTCATGGCGGCTTTGAGCGTCACCAGGGGAGTGCCGTGGCGGATGTAGCGGGCGAAGGCTTCGTTCAGGCGGCGAGCTTGTTCATCCAGGCGTCCGACTTCAACATGCACGCCGGCGGCGCGCAGCTTTTCGAATCCCTTTCCACTGACTTTCGGATTGGGATCAAGCATAGACGCGACCACGCGATGAATTCCTGCTGCGATGAGCGCGTCGGTGCATGGAGTGGTGCGGCCTTGATGGGCGTGCGGTTCGAGGTTGATGTAGAGAGTTGCGCCGCGGGCTTTGTTGCCGGCAGCTTCCAGAGCGAGGACCTCAGCGTGCTTTACGCCCGCGTAAGTGTAACTCCCAGTGCCGATCACATTGCCGTGAGCGTCTGCAATCACGGCACCGACGTAGGGATTGGGCGAGGCCATACCGATTCCGTGGCGCGCTAATTCGAGGGCGCGGTGCAGGAGTTGCTCATCGGCGGAGTGAGCGGGCATGCAGAGTGAATCTACCACGAAGCCGCCGCGTCAGACTGTTTGACCTATTCGCACTTCCTCGATGAGATTCCGTAGTCCTCCATCCTTTCGAGCTCCAGCCTCAGGTTTAGATCAACGCAAACTGCGCGAACGCTGTGCGTAGAATCGGTGCTGTCTAGGTAAAACAGCATAAGTTAGTCATTTGGTTCCGACCGTGTTCCAGGCTCGTATTGTCGAGACGGTGCCGCTAGAATCGAAAAATAGACAGGTTTCAGGACAAGGAAATCGCTTGCTTCAGCGAGCCTGGTCCTGCAGCGAATCGTCTGAGAATCTGAATTCGCAAGGAGAGAATATTGTGAAGAAGTGCTTATTGCTCATCGTCGTGGTCCTGTTGTCCCTACCATTAATGGCGCAAAGCAAATTGGAGTTGTTTGGCGGCTATCAATACCTGCATAACGGCGACATCAACGTAGGCGGTCAGAGTCAGCCCAACACCAGCCAGGGCTACAACGGTTGGGATGTCTCGGCGAGGTTCAACGTCGCGAAGTTTATTGGAGTTGAGGGCGATTTCTCCGGTTCCTACGCCAACATAAGTGGGGTTTCAACTAACATCTACACCTACTCCGCAGGGCCCGTGGTGTCCGTGCGTGCGGGCGGCATCCAGCCTTTCGTGCACGCTTTGGTCGGAGGGACACGGCTGACCGGGTCCCAGTCCAGCGCCTCCATCTCTACCAACGGCTATAACGTGATGGTCGGTGGTGGTGTGGATGCCAAGGTGAACAGGTTGCTGTGGATTCGCGTGGGCCAGGTGGATTGGATTTACTCTCACTTTTCAGGATTCACTGTTGACTCACAGACGAGTCCCTCGTTTAGCGGAAGCGGAAATGTGAGAATCGCGACCGGAATCGTGCTTCATTTCTAGGGAAGAACAATTCGGAGGACTCTGAGTCAGCGCCGCGGAGGGAAGCTCTGGTACGAATCGTCTTCGATGTCGGCGGCGGCGGCGCCGCTGCGGCCTTTCGGGCCGCGGCGTAAAGGAGTTCCTACATAAGCGTATGGGTCGCTTTC
>JBEKWZ010000526.1:0-3835 GCA_049512555.1 Candidatus Sulfotelmatobacter sp.
CCACCTTCGGCGAAGGAATTGCCGAGGAGTTCATGTTTCCCTACAACTCGAAAGTGTGGACCACGCCGCTGGAACAAATGTCGAAGTCATGGATCGCCGAAAGAGTAGCGACGGTGGACTTTCGGCGCCTGCTCGAAAACGTGCTCTACGAGCGCGACGACAACGGCTGGGGACCGAACAGCAAGTTTCGCTTTCCGAAGTACGGCGGGACGGGCGAGATTTATCGCCGCATGGTGAAGCGCTTCCCGGAAAAAATAAAGACGGGCAAGGAACTGGCGGCGGTAGACGACCGGCAGCGCCGCGTATCGTTCGCCGACGGCAGCGGAGATACTTACGACGTGCTGATCTCCACCGGTCCGCTCGATCTGCTGACCGGCATGCTGGCATCGAAGGACGGCAAACTAACCGATGCGGCCGGGGATCTCAAGCACAACAACCTGATGGTGATTGGACTGGGGATCGAAAAGAAAATTGAAACGGGCAAGTGCTGGATCTATTTTGCCGACCCCGAGATGCCCTGCTACCGCGCGACGTATTTCTCGCACTACTCTGCGTTTAACGTTCCCGGCGGAGACACGGAGCATTACAGTTCGCTGATGTGTGAGATGTCTTACAAAGTTGGGGAATCGCCCGATCCGGCCAAAGTTACCGACCAGATCCTCGCTGGTTTGATTCGATCGGGCATGCTCGAGCAGAGCGACCTGAAGCACATCGTTTCCCGGTATCATCGTTGCGTTCCGTATTCCTATCCCATCCCGACGATCGAGCGCGACCGCGGGCTCTCCGTTCTTCAACCGGCAATGATGGAGAAAGGGATTTACTCGCGCGGCCGCTTTGGAGCCTGGCGCTACGAAATCGGCAACATGGACCACTCCGTCATGATGGGAGTCGAGGCCGTAAATCACATCGTGGCGGGAGAGAAAGAGACCGTACTCTACAGTTCGTAAACCGAACCGACTATGCAGCCACAATCACCGAGCCGGGGTCCTCGCGTCAGCATCATTATGCCCTCGTACAATACCGCGACTTTAATCGTGGCGTCGCTGGACTCGGTCTTTCGACAAACCTTTCAGGACTTTGAAGTCGTTCTGGTCAACGATGGATCGCCCGATACGCCTGAACTGGAGCGGGTTCTGGCGCCTTATCTGGAAAAGCACGCGGACCAGATGGTTTACATCCGTCAGGAAAACAAGCGCTGCGCGGGAGCAAGAAACACAGCCATCGGACGGGCCCGCGGCGAATTTCTCGCGTTTCTCGACTCCGATGACGTCTGGCTGCCCGAACATCTGTCGGCTCAAATGCAGCTCTTCGAGCAGGATCCGACTCTAGATCTGGTTTACGCCAACGGACTCCGGGTAGGCGATCCAACCCGGCAAATCGAATTCATGACCTTGTGTCCTTCTCGTGGTCCCGCAGATTTTCAAGCTCTGGTCGTGGAACGCTGTCAGATTTCGATTTCCACCGTGGTTGCCCGCAAGGGTGCGCTGTTGCGCGCCGGCCTTTTCGACGAGAATTTGGGGCGCTGTGACGATTACGACATGTGGCTGCGAGCCGCTTTCCACGGCGCCAAGATCGCTTACACCCGTAAGGTACAGGCCAGGCTGAATGGGGGCCGTCCGGGTTCGCTGGGAACTTCCCGCGCCCGGATGAGCGAGGCTTATTGGAGAATTCTGGAGAAGGCGTTGCAGACTCTGCCGCTTTCCCCTTCCGATCGCGAGGTGGTTCAGAATCGCGCGAACGAGATCCGGGCGCAATATCTTCTTGATGAAGGAAAGCAACAGCTGCAGCAAGAAGAATTCGAACAAGCCAGGACTTCCTTTAACGAAGCCAACACATATCTTCGACGCTCCAAAGTGACCCTGGTGTTGGTCGGGCTGGCGGTTGCGCCTAGAGCGACGCGCAAACTCGCTTCGCTCATGGAAGGGGTCCATGACTGGAGAATCCGGTACCTGCCAGGCCGTCGGTAATCTCAAGGCATAGCCGATGCGAAGACGCGAAATCATTAAGAATGTCAGTTCCAGCTGGTTCAGCCTGGGAGTCAACATTCTTATCGGCATTTTTCTCTCGCCCTTCATTCTTCATCGTCTCGGCAACCTTTCGTACGGAGCCTGGGTTCTGGTCTTCTCCGTGACCGGATATTACGGGCTATTCGACCTGGGCATTCGATCTTCTGTCATTCGCTACGTTTCAACGTATACGGCGACCAAGGACGTGGAAGGCCTGTCGCGCCTGATCAACACCAGCATCGTGGTTTACACCGCGATTGGTGCGCTCGCCATGGTGGTCACGGTGGCGGTGAGCGCCCACGTGGGCGCGTTATTCCGAATGCCGGCGTACTTCATTCCTACGGCGCGGGTGCTGTTCCTGATTGTGGGAACATCGGTGTCTCTCGGTTTTACCGCTGGCATTTTCGGAGGAGTGCTCGAAGGCCTCGGGCGGTTCTACGTGGTCAATGCCACGAATGTCGTCGCCTGGCTGCTGCGGGCCGCGCTGATCGTGCTTGCCCTGAACCGAGGATACGGCCTGCTGACCGTCGCGATTATCACCGTGGTGCTGCCATTCCTCAGTTCGGCGGTTCGCGCCGTCGTCGCCTTGCGTCTGCTGCCGGTGCGATTCGGTTGGCGCTATGTCGACCGGAAATCGCTGACCGAGATCGCGCGCTACAGCAGCGTCAGCTTTATCCTGATGATTTCCTACAAGCTCCGCTTCAAGACCGACGAAATCGTTATTTCCAGTTTTCTGTCGGTAGCGGCCGTCACATTTTTCTCCAATGGTGACCGGCTCGTGGACTATACCGGCGAAGTAGTGAGCGGCCTGGCCCAGCTCTTCATCCCCATGTCAGGACACTCGGACGCCAAGGGTGACATGAACCAGCTGAGAAAGATTTTTGTGGCCGGCAATCGTGCCTGCGCGTTGATTGTCCTGCCCATTGCCGCGACGCTGGTCGTCCTCGGCAAATCGGTAATCACCGCATGGGTAGGTCCCCGCTACATAACGGCTTCTTATCCCGTGATGGTGATCCTGCTGCTTCCCTTCACTTGCATCCTTTGCCAGGCGGCGTCTTCGCGAATCCTATACGGCATGGCGCGTCACAAAAGTCTGGCTTGGGTTACGAGTATGGAAGGGATTGCAAACATTGTGCTGAGTATTGTGCTGATCCGGCCCTTCGGCATCATCGGGGACGCACTCGGAACCGCGATCCCGCTGTCATGCACGGCGCTGTTTTTTCTGCCGCGGCACTTGTGCCGAGTGCTCAACATCCGCGTGGCCACTTTCTTGACCGAAGCTTATACTCTGCCGGTTTTGCTGTCCCTGCCGACGATTGCGACGCTGCTGGCTATGCGGCAATGGTTTTTTGCGCGCAATTATTTGCAGGTCGGTCTTCAAATTCTGATCAGCCTCGTTCCCTACGGAATCGGACTGGCTTGGGCCTTCTGGACCGGACGCGTCTGGCGAATCGAGACGCCCCTGGTCGAGCAACCACTGGACGAAGTGGGGGTGGCGTTGATCGGAACTTATCAGGACGAGCCGTAATCACAGGTGCCCTCGGGATCGCGTGAGGACTGTGAGAAAATCTTTCTGTCAACGCGTGGACGCCGAAATGCTGAACTCAAACCGTAGAGAGACAGAGGAATAATGCCGGCGGCCGAGGGAAGCGTGCAAAGGCTGGTTGGCGCGCTCGTGCAGGCTGGGCGTGTGCTCACAGGCCGGCAGATCGCGGGCCGGGGGGTCACCGTGTTCCCGGACGACATCTTTCTGGTTTCTTATCCCCGGTCCGGCAACACCTGGACCCGATTTCTGCTGGGGAACTTGATCGACCAGAATAATCCGGTTA
>JBEKWZ010000527.1:0-3833 GCA_049512555.1 Candidatus Sulfotelmatobacter sp.
ACGGCCCTGTGGTCCGAAGCCGGAAAGACCAGGAGCTGCCGGCTGCCCAACGTTTCACACCAGTTCAAATCGAGGAGACTATGACAAAAAAGACGTTCGTACTCAGCCTGTTTTTTTCGCTGACGGCAACCATGTTCGCTCAGCAGGGCCCCGTTCCCAAGGGAATTCCGCCTCTCAACCACGTATGGGTGATCATGATGGAGAATCATGGTTTTTCCCAGGTTCTAAAGAACCCGGCCGCGCCCTTCACCACTAAGTATGCCCGCTCGGCAAACCTGGCCACCAACTACTTCGCGGTTGCGCATCCCAGCCTCACCAACTATCTGGAAACCAATGGCGGATCGAACTTCGGGGTTCTGGACGACAATCCACCGGACTGGCACAACGCGAATTGCTCGCCAAATCTGGCCACGGGCGTTACCAATTTTGAAGTGACTGCTAACCCCATTTGCCCGATCGCGGGCACTGGAATCGACGCCGCCACTCCGGCCATTGATTACAGCAACGAGACTTCCGGACCTCCGGGCGTAAACAACATTGACGGCGTCAAGTCATACGCTGCTGACCCAAACATTCTGGGCATCAGCATCGCCGATCAGCTCGTCGCTGCCGGCAAGACCTGGAAGACCTATCAGGAAAGCCTGCCCCTGGGCGGCGCCGACCTGATCAACTACAGCGACGGCAACTTTACCAACCTCACTGACTTCACGTTGTTCAACTCCCTGTGGTCCAGTCAATCTCCCCTCTTCAGCTCCGGCGAAATCGTTCAGGATTACGCCGTGAAGCACGATCCGTTTGCCTATTTCCAATCCACTCAGGAAGGTACCGACCCGGCAAACAGCCTGGCCAATGTGGTGGCGTTCGACGGGGCGGGCGGCCTCTACAGCGATCTCGGCTCAGGCAAGGTGCCGAATTACTCGTTCATCGTCCCCAACCAGTGCAACGACCAGCACGGTCGCAGCTCATACACCAGTGGTGGCAACGCCAGTCCTTTCTGCAACTTCGATCCCAACGACAACGGCACTCAGGTTGGCTTGAATCCGGCCTTAATGGCGCTCGGCGACCAGGTACTGCAGAAGATCGTGACTGCGATCCACGCTTCCCCAGCCTGGAAAAATGGTCACGGTGCCATCATCACCATCTGGGACGAAGATGACTACAGCATCTCTCCCACCGTCAACCGCGTGGCTGCCATCGTCGACACCAACTACGGCTTCCGCGAGATCACCAGCCACGAGTTCTACACCCACTTCTCCCTGCTCCGCTCGATCGAGGGAGGCTTCAAGCTGCCCTGCCTGAACCATGCTTGCGACGCCAGCACCCAGGCCATGACCGACCTGTTCGGCGAACAGTAAACAAACCTGCCAACAAACATCGGGGCCGATCCTTCAGGATCGGCCCCGATTTTCTTTTGTGCGATGGAAGATCGACTGCGATTACTTCGGATACCACTCCAGAATCCGCACTTCGATCCCCGTCCCTTCTAGCGCTTTTTGAAACACCGTGAGGTCAGACCCGCGGTAGTGGTAAGGAATCACAATCTTCGGATGAAACGCCTTCACCGCGTCCGCAGCCTCTTCGGGCGGCATGGTGTAGGGCAGGTTCATGCACACGAAAGCCACGTCGATGTTCTTGAGCGCGCGCATCTCCGGCACGCCCTCGGTGTCGCCCGAAAAATAAAAGCGCTTGCCGCCGTAAGTCAGCACGTAGCCGTTGCCGCGTCCCTTGTCGTGAAAAAGTTTCCCCGCGGCCGGCCCGCGTTTCAGGTTGTAGGCGGCGATCGCCTCGATCGTAAAGCCCTGCCAGGTTTTCGTTTCTCCATTGGCGATGGGCTTGCCGCTGGTCACGGTCTGCACCACCGCGGGCGCGGCTAAAATCTCCGTGTCGGCCTTGCTGATCTCTTTGATCGAATCGGGGTCCATATGATCCCCGTGAATATCCGTAATCAGAATCAGGTCAGCCTTCGGCAGCCCGGTGAGCTTCGCCGGCTTGGCGGGATCGAGGTAAATCACCTTCCCGCCCGCCTCAATCAGCGTGCTGGCGTGGTTGAGCGGCGTAATCCTGACCGGCCCCGCCGAAGTCGGAAAGTTTTGAGTCTGGGCAGCCGCGAACGCAACCTCCAGAAGAAGAACCGCGAAAACAAAGCACACCGCAATCAGAAGGGCTTTCATAAAGAACCTCGCTTGCATATTGTCACATTCCCACTGTCATCCTGAGCGAAGCATGAGCGCCTGAAGGGCGGTCATGCGCAGTCGAAGGACCCCTGTCATGCCAGCCAGTGCCCGCCGCATCCAGGCATTTTCCCTGTGACGTTGACGTCGCGTGTACCCTGGCTCCTACTCTTCCTCTTCCTTGACCTCGCCCCGCTCCGCCTTCGCCTTCTCGATGATCTTCTCCTGCAACTGTCCCGGCACCACGTCATAGTGATGCATTTCCATGTTGAAGCTGCCGCGACCCTGGGTCATCGAGGTCAGCTCCACACCGTAGGTCAGCATCTCAGCCATCGGCACTTCGGCCTTCACGACGGTGTTGCCACCCTTGTTGTCCATGCCCTGGATGCGTCCTCGACGGCTGTTCAAGTCACCCATGATCGATCCCGCAAAGTCGTCGGGCACCGTGATCTCGACCGCCATGACCGGCTCAAGCAGCGTCGGCTTGGCGACTTCCATCGCTTTCTTGAACGCAATGCGGCCCGCCATCTGGAACGACAGATCGTTCGAGTCTACGTCGTGATACGAACCGTCATACAGCACCACGCGAAAATCCACCACCGGAAATCCCGCCAGATACCCGCGCGCCGCCGCGTCGCGAATTCCTTTTTCCACCGGCGGAATATAGTTCTTCGGAATCGCACCGCCGAAAATATCGTTCACAAACTCGAACTCGCCGCCGCGCGGCAGCGGCTCCATCCGGATCTTGCAATCGCCGTACTGCCCGTGCCCGCCCGTTTGCTTCTTGTGCCGACCCTGCACGTCAGCCTTGCCGCGAATCGTCTCGCGGTAGGGCACCTTCGGCGCTTTCAGCACGACTTCGGTGTGATATCGCTTCTTCAGCTTCGAAACGATCACTTCGATATGCTGCTGCCCCGTGCCCGCAATCAGAAATTCCTTAGTCTGCGGATCGCGAAAGAACCGCAGCATCGCATCCTCTTCCATCAGCTTGTGGATGCCCGGCCCCAGCTTGTCTTCATCGGCGCGGCTCTTGGGCTCAATTGCAAACGTGATCGCCGGCTCCGGCAGCTTCACCCGCGGATACTGAATCGGCGCCGCCTTGTCGCCCAGCGTGTCGCCGGTCAGCGTGTCTTTCAACTTCGCCACTGCGCCAATGTCGCCCGCGTGCATCTCCGGTACCGGAACGCCCGTCTTTCCCTGCATAGCCTGAATGTGCGCAAATTTTTCCGCCCCGCCGCGGCCGAAGTTCTGCAGCGTCGCGTCATTCTTCAACACGCCAGAAAAAACTTTGAAATACGAGATGCGCCCCGCGAAGGCGTCCGACACGGTGCGGAATACGTACAACGACACCGGCTCTGCGTCCGACTCGTGCCGCTTCGGCGCATCGCCATTTCCCCCGGCTTCGCCCTGCACCCACTCGTGCTCGGACGGCGCGGGCGTGTAGTCGACAATGAAATCCATCACCCGGTCCGCGCCGATGTTGCCGAGCCCCGAGCTGAAAATCACGGGAAAAATCTTGTCTTCGCGAATCGCGTTATGCAGCGCCGGAATCAGATCTTCTTCGCCTAACGTCCCGGTCTCAAAAAACTTCTCCATCAGCTTGTCATCGCCCTCGGCGACCAGCTCGACCAGCATCTCGTGCGCTTCCTGCACCTGCGCCCG
>JBEKWZ010000528.1:0-3826 GCA_049512555.1 Candidatus Sulfotelmatobacter sp.
TTCTGTTTCTTGTCGAGCATGCCGGCGCGATGCCAGTCTTCGCCGAACTCGGCTCCGCCGCGCAGGTTGGCGACGGCATAGATGCCGCCATGCTCGAGCCAGAGATACTGCTGGCGCTTGAACTCCGGCGTGAGGCTGATGTTGAAGCCGCCATAGGCGGTGAGCAGCGTGGGGTTCTTGCCGTTTTTCTGCAGACCTTTTTTGTGCACGACGAACATGGGGACGCGGGTGCCGTCCTTCGAGTTGAACCACTCCTGATTGACTTCGTAGGCGGAGGGATCGATGGACGGGGCTTCGACTTTGGTCCAGAGCGAAGTCAGGCCGATCACATCGCTAGAAGGTCCAGTGGGCTTGGTCTCGACGTGCACGGGCGTTAGTTCAATTCGGAAAATGCTGGGCGGCACGGTGTAGGATTGAAATCCAAAGAAAGCTTCGTCGCGATCCCAGCGGCCGCTGGTTCCGAAGACGCTGCCGATGGCGGGGAGGGCGACGTCAGTGAGTTTCTTGCCGTCGAGATCGAAGAGCTTGAGCTGCGAAGTAGCGTTCTGTTCGTACTGAGCGCAGAGTTTTCCGCCGAAGACGGCGACGCCCTGCAACACAGCGTCAGACTGCGGGATGATTTCCTTCCAGGCGGAGCGATCGTAGTTGCCGACGTCGACGACGAAGACATGGTAACGCGGGGCGTCTTCATCGGTGGTGATGTAGAGCTTGTCGTTGTAGACTTCACCGCCGTAGAGGAAATCTTTGCCGGTAGTCACGCGCGTGGGCGGCGTGCCTTTCTTCAAGTCCATCAGGAAAAGCTCGGACTTGGTCCAGCCTTGCGAGACGTTAATGAGAAGCCAGCGGCCATCATTGGAGAGACTGACACTAGGCCAGTCTTCGGGATCGCGGCCCTCGCCGAAGACGGGTTGGTCGTCCTGACCGGGATCGTCGCCGAGCGAGTGATAGAAGACGTGGCGGTTGTACATTTCCTCGCCGGCGGGGACGTCTCCTTTTTTCGGATAGCGGGTGTAATAGAAGCCGGAGTTGTCGAGCTTCCAGGCGACGGAAGCGGCGCGGGTGCGCTCAATGGTGTCGGGAAGCAATGTGCCGGTCTTGGTTTCGATGATGTGAAGCGTGCTCATCTCAGAGCCGCTGGACGAAGTGCCATAGGCGACATACTTCCCATTTTCGCTGGGCTGGAACCAGTCGAGAGCGATGGTGCCGTCGGCGGCGAGTTGGTTGGCGTCGACGAGGACGCGATCAGCGCCGTCGAGACCGTCGCGCACATAGAGAATCGGCTGGTTCTGCATGCCTTCGCGCCGGGTATAGAAATAATGGTGGCCGGCGAGGATGGGTGGCGTGACGCTGCCGATGGAGAGCAACTCGGTGAGGCGTTTGTGGATCGCGTCGCGTCCGGCGAGGTGGTCAAGCATGCCGCGGGTGTAGGCCATTTCCTCTGCGACCCACCGCTGAGTCTCAGGAGCGTTGCCGTCTTCGAGCCAGCGGTAGTTATCGACGACTCTGGTGCCGTGAAACGTGTCCGCGACCGGCTTGATTTCGGCCACGGGAGGAGCCAACGGAGCGGTGGAAGATTGGGAGTCGTTGCCCGCATAGAGTGCTGCGGCCAGCAGAAATAAAGATAAAGACGATGAAAAAATCAGGAACAAACGCAAACCTCCTGCCATGGGAACCTCTTGCGCAAGTGCAGTTCGACCGTCGGAACAGGGCAACCTTGGGGTCTAGCGTATCAGAAGGGAGAGAGGCGAGTTCTCAGGACGACGGGCATCTGCGAGTGGGCCGGCACTGTCCTGCGAAATTGCATCAGTGCGCCGACAGTGTTTTCAGACCCAAGGCCGGAATGCTATGATAAGTTGTCGCTTGAAGATCGCGGCCTGCGCGCGGTCCTCCACACTCCTCAGTAGCTCAATGGCAGAGCATTCGGCTGTTAACCGAAGGGTTGTAGGTTCGAGTCCTACCTGAGGAGCCATTTCTTTCCCATGTGTCCGAGTCCCGCCGCCTCGCTTGCACGGTCTAGCTCCCTCCAAAATCCGGTGTATGGCAGCCGACCGATTTTCAGAGGACTGGCAAGAATCCAATCGCCGTCCGCTGGAAACTGCGTCGCTTGCTTCCACACCTTCAGTCGGTCAAGTAGCTCGCCAGCGATGACCAACGACCTCCGGGACCCAGCCGTCTTTACATCATCCACGTTTTGCTCGACGATGCCGGGCTCCACCCGTAGCTGTCGTTACCAGTCCATAAGCACTCAAGCCCCTCAGTCGAGTGCCTGAGTGTCATCGGGATTTCTTCGCCGAACACCACAACCGCGAGTTCACTCTCACAGATGAAGCGTGACTCACGTCACTGACAAAATAGATGAATCTGTGGGTAATAGGGGCGAAACAGCTTGCCCCTCCGAAGAGCCGTTTCCACGTGCTGAGGCGTTTGCAGTGTGCGAGTTATCTGGTATACGTCAGTGTGGCTCAGCGAAGTTAGTTTGGAGTTCCGCATTTCCAATCGTTCTCTGACCTGGTTGACACGAATTTGAAGACACCATCATCATCATCATCAAGAATTGTTCCAGCCGGCGTGGTTTTGCTCCTTGCCCTTATGGCTGTGCTTGCGGGCGGGGCGGCGCGGCGCGAATCCGTCACCATTGATGAAGTGGCGCACATCGGGGCGGGTGTGAGCTATCTGCAGAAGCTGGACATGCGGATGAACCAGGAACATCCCCCCCTGGCGAAGGTGTTGGCCGCGATACCGCTGGTCGTTCGCGGTGTGCATGCCGACTATTCCCAGGTGTCGTGGCCGTTCAGTGTGAAACTGTTTAATCAGATGCTGGGTGAATGGGTCTTCGGCCACTGGCTGATTGCTCGGTGGAATGACCCTGTCGCGACGGTCTTCTGGGCGCGGCTACCCATGTTGGGTCTGACGTTGGTCCTGGGGATTGTGCTTTTTGCCTATGGCTCCCGCCTCGGTGATCCATGGGGTGGGCTGCTCTGCCTTTGCGCTTACGCAACTATGCCCACCATGCTGGCGTTCGGGCCTCTGGTCTTGACCGACATGGCAATCACCTTGTTTGCCGTCCTGACCTTGTGGGCCTTTGCCAGCATGTGGCGGTCCCCGTCGCACGGCACGGTGCTGCGGTTCGGCCTTGCCCTCAGCGGGGCGCTGCTGTCGAAGTTTTCTGCCGGACTTCTGTTCTTTTGTTTCGCCGCATTCATCCTTAGCCTCCGTTGGCGTCCAGCCCCGGAGCAGCCGACAGACAAAGCGGAGCTCCGGAGATGGCGGCGTATCAGATGGTGGAGTCTTACGAAGGGCATTGTCGTCGCCGCGCTGGCGGTTTATGCGGTTTATTTTGTCCTTTCGTGGAATGAGCCAACCGACTCCCTTTATTTCCTTGGACACAACGCGGCGGCTCTGGTCCTTCGCAGATTGCTCATGCCACCGTGGATCTACCTGCGTGGCCTGACGTTGTTCGCCCTTACCGCGAAGCCGCCCGCTTTCATACTGGGTCATACGTATCCTCATGGCGTGTGGTTTTACTTTCCGGTCTTGTTCTTGCTGAAGTCTCCGCTGGCTTTTCTCCTTTTGCTCCTTCTCGCGCTGATAGTCAGCCTCGTTGCAAAGCTTCGCCGGGTGCAACTTACAGTAGTACCTAAAGGGCTGGAGTTGCACTGGCGGGCAGTCTGGGTTTCGCTCGCGGTCTTCACCGGAGCATGCATACTCAGCCGAATGCAGTTCAGCATCCGCCACTTCTCGGTCCCCTCGGCGCTGCTGGTGCTGTTGCTGGCGCCACTTCCGAGCACGCTGCAGTCGCTGCGACGCGCGGGTTGGCGGGCCGCCC
>JBEKWZ010000529.1:0-3823 GCA_049512555.1 Candidatus Sulfotelmatobacter sp.
CGAAACCGCGTGATCCCAGGGCCGCGATGAATACTTTTCCCATATTGCTCGGCGCTCTCTGCGTGTATGCCATCGCTTACCGGTATTACAGCGCCTTCATCGCCGCGAAAGCGCTGGCGCTGGACGACCGGCGCATCACGCCGGCGCACCAGTTTCGCGACGGCCACAACTTTATCGCATCGCCCAAGTGGGTGCTGTTCGGACATCACTTCGCCGCCATCGCCGGCGCCGGCCCGCTGGTGGGACCCACGTTGGCCGCGCAGTTCGGCTTCGCGCCCGGTTTCCTGTGGCTGCTGGTGGGCGCGGTGCTGGCCGGGTGTGTGCAGGATTTCACCGTGCTGGTGGCATCGGTGCGCCACCGCGGCCGCTCGCTGGCGGATATCGCCCGCACGGAGGTGAGCCCTTTCGCCGGCCTGGCGACCATGATCGCGGTGCTCTTCATTCTGCTGGTGTCGCTGGCCGGCTTGGGCATCGTAGTCATCAACGCGCTGGCCGATAGCCCGTGGGGCGTCTTCACCATCGGCGCGACCATTCCTATCGCCCTGGTCATGGGGGTGTGGATGTTCAAGCGGCACAGCGGCCGGATCAGCATTACCGGTCCCAGCATCTTCGGCGTGGTATTGCTGTTGGCGGCGGTGATCGGAGGCCACTCCTTCGCGCAGTCGAACGGCGCCGCCGCGCTGACACTCTCGCCGCACCAGATCACCCTGCTGATGGCAGCTTACGGCTTCGTCGCCTCGGTCCTGCCGGTGTGGCTGCTGCTGGCGCCGCGCGATTATCTTTCCACTTACGTCAAGTTGGGAACCATCGCCGCGCTGGTGGTGGGAGTCTTATTCGTGCACCCCCAAATCCGCTTTCCGGCGTTCACCCAGTTCGTGAATGGCGGCGGACCCATCATCAAGGGCAAGCTCTTCCCCTTCCTGTTCGTTACCATAGCTTGCGGCGCGATTTCCGGTTTCCATTCGCTGGTCTCCTCCGGCACCACGCCCAAGATGCTCGACAAGGAGACCGACGCGCGCTTCATTGGATATGGAGCGATGCTCTGTGAGTCGCTGGTCGGCGTGCTCGCACTAATTGCTGCGTGCTCGCTATATCCCGGCGACTACTTCGCCATCAACACCACGCCCCCGGTCTTCAGCCATCTGGGCCTGACCACGGTCAATCTGGATATGTTCTCCCGCGAAGTTGGCGAGAACCTGGCGGGGCGGACCGGCGGCGCAGTCTCGCTGGCGGTCGGCATGGCACAGATTTTCCGCGGCCTGCCCGGCATGGATCGTCTGATGGGGTACTGGTATCACTACGCCATCATGTTTGAAGCCCTGTTCATCCTGACTACGGTGGACGCCGGAACCCGCGTGGCTCGCTACGTTCTGCAGGAGCTCATGAGCAAAGTGCATAAACCATTCGGCAACAATGCATGGCTGCCTGGAAATCTGATGACCAGCTTCTTCGTCGTTCTGGGCTGGGGATACCTGATCTACACGGGAAATATTTCCACGATATGGCCGATGTTTGGAACCGGTAACCAACTGCTGGCGACGATCGCGCTGGCAGTGACGACTACGTTCCTCATCAATATGGGCAAGCAGAAATATGCGTGGATTACTGCGATTCCGATGTGCTTCGTAGGCGCCACTACGCTTACGGCGGGAGTTCTGTCGATCAAGAACATCTTCTGGCCATTGACTCGCCAGCCCGGTCAGGTATTTACGGGCTATCTGGATTCGGTGTTGATCGGGATTTTTATCGTGGGCGTCGTTCTGGTCGTATTCAGCGCGGTGCGGCGCTGGATCGCGGTGCTGAACGGCGCTCCCGCACCAACGGAAGCCTTCGGCCCTCCGCTAACGGCCGCTGGCGACGTGAAGATGGGCTGCTGCTAGTCGTCACGCGATACGCGACCTTCATTCGCTAAACCTTCTTAGGACGGATTCCTAATTTCGCCGTTCAAGAGTTAGCGGCCGTCACTTCTCATTTTTTGGAATACTCGTCTCGCAAGCGAACCTGCCGGTCGGTCATCGGAACCTCGTGTCCGGCGATGAAGACCTGCTTCACGTCGGTCTTCACATCGAGCGGATCGCCGTTCGCAACCACCACGTTGGCGGTCTTGCCGACGTCGAGGGAGCCGAGTTGGTCGGCGACACCCCATACTTCGGCGGCGTTGATGGTGATCGCCTTGAGCGCTTCATCGTAGGGCAATCCGAAGGCGGTTGCGAATCCGGCCTGGTCGGGCAGGTTGCGCACGTTGTGCGCGGAGTAAGACGCGAACACAATCTTGACGCCCCGTTTGTAGAGCTGTGCCGGAAGGCTGTAGACGGCATCGTAGCGCTCATCTTCTTTGGGCGCTTCGTAGATGGGACCAACGATCACCGGCACTTTGAGACTGGCCACGTAGTCGAGGACGGGCTGCGAGTGGCTGATGTGGTTAAGCACGAACTTCAGCTTGAACTCATTGGCCAGACTGACAGCCGTCTGCAGATCGCTGGGGCCTTCGGCCGCAAGCACGATGGTTTTCTTGCCCTCCAGATAAGGGAGCAGAGCCTCTAACTTCAGATCGCGCTTGGGAGGAAGCGGCTCGGATTTCTTGTCTTTGTCTTTGTCTTTGTCCTTATCCTTGTCCTTCTCTTTATCTCTCTTCTTGTCCTTGTCCTTGTCTTTGTTCTGGGCGGCATCGGCTTTCTTACGTTCGAAGTCTGCCCATTTCATTTTGTAATCTTGCGCGTCGAGGAAGGCTTGGCGCAGTTGCGCCGCCAGACCCATACGGGTCGAGGGGAACTTGCGCGCTCCGAAACCACCTTTGTTACGGCGCTGATCCCCGGTGAAGTTCAGGGGCATGGCGTTGTCACGGATCAGCAGCATCTCGGTGGCATTGGCTCCAGCAAGTTGAATAAAAGAATCCTGGCCGGGAAGCGTGTCGGCGCTTTCGGGGGCGACGACGGCATTCGTAATGCCATTCATGCGAGCCACCGGGATCAGGGCAGACTCCGCGTGGAATGCCTCGGCGGTGTGCATGTGCGGCATGATCTCGTCGCTCATCTCGACCAGATCGTTGGTCATCTCTTCGGCAGAGATTTCCGTGAGGCCCAGCTGCGTCTCGGAATCGATCAGCCCCGGATAGATGGTCATGCCGGTCGCGTCGATGACCTGTGCGCCGCTGGGGACGTTGACGGAACTAGCCGGACCGACTGCGGCAATCTTCCCACCCCGCATGACGATCACGCCGTTCTCAATCACGCCGTGAGTCACGGTCAATAGTTTGCCGCCGCGAAGGGCGATGGGCTTCTCCTGCGCCAATGCTGGCGTCGAAAAAGCTACAGCCAAGATAAAGGTCAAGAGCAGCGGACAGGAGTGTCCGCTCCACACAGGATTATTCGGCCGCGTCATTCTCCCTCCTTGTAATGCGTGGTTCCGAGTCCGGGTTGCGACCGGTCAAAGTACACATCGCCATCGATCAGAACTTTCTCCGGCACGCCGTAACTCGACAGCGGATATCCATTCCAGATCACGAGATCAGCGTCCTTGCCCACATCAATCGAACCCACACGATCGTCTACGCCGACGATCCATGCGGGGTTCAGCGTGATCATCTTCAGAGCTTCTTCTTCGGTGGCGCCGCCGTAACGAATGGCCTTGGCGGCTTCCTGATTGAGACGGCGCGTGTAGTCTTCGGAGTCGCTTTTGATGGCCACGCGCACGCCTTTGCGCATGGACATGGTCGCGTTCCACGGAATCGCGTCCCAGGCCTCCTGCTTGTAACCCCACCAGTCGGCGAAAGTGGCAATGGCAATGTTGTTTTCAGCAAGCTGGTCCGCGACTTTGTAGGCTT
>JBEKWZ010000530.1:0-3822 GCA_049512555.1 Candidatus Sulfotelmatobacter sp.
GCCTTTGTTCATCGGCAAAATCTGCTTCGCTCCCTTTTTTGCAAGCCAGAGGCAAAGTTCGTAGATGCCAACCACCAGCGGGTTATGTTGATTGACGATTTCAACTGCGTCGCCGATGTGATCGCCGTGACCATGAGTGCAGAGCAGGACGTCTGCCTTCTTCACCGTCTTGTCGGCCGCGGGACACATGGGATTACCCATGATCCAGGGATCGATGATGACGGTCTTGCCCGCCGGAGTCTCAATGCGGAAAGTCGAGTGGCCCAGCCACGTCAGTTTGATGCCTCTCAGGTTCATGCTGTCTGTAGCTCCTGGCTTCTAGCTTCTAGCTTCTAGCCATCAGCATTCAGCACCCGGCATTCAGCCAGCAGCGGGTGTTGCCGGGAACCTCTTGAACTGCGTCAAGGCCGAATGCTGAGTGCTGAGTACCGACTGCCTTTCCATTTAATCCGCTCCCTAGTTTAATATGAAACGCCATGGCAGAACTCAAGGTGCTGATTCCGCGGCAGGACATCGCCAGGCGCATCGCCGAACTGGGCGAGGAGATCACGAAGGACTTTGCGGGCCAGTCCGTCATTTTTGTCGGCGTGCTCAAAGGTGCGGCGATTTTTCTGGCCGATCTGGCGCGGCAGGTAGAGCTCGACTCTACCTTCGACTTCATTGGGGTTTCGAGCTATGGGAATCGTCCCAGCCCGGCCAGCGAATTGAAGAGCGGCTGGGACTCGACCGGCGAAGTGAAGTTGACCAAGGATGTGGATCAATCCATCAAGGACAAGAACATCATCCTGGTGGAAGACATCCTGGACACCGGCCTGACGATGACGTATTTGAAGAAAATGCTGCTGGCGCGGCAGCCCCGGTCGTTGAAAGTCGCGGCGCTGCTCGACAAACCTTCGCGGCGCAAGCTTCCGCTCGAGGGCGATTATGTCGGCTTCAAGATTCCGGACGAATTTGTAGTTGGCTTCGGATTGGACTACGCGGAGAAGTATCGCAACCTCGCCGACATTTGCGTCGTGCCGAGAGAATAGTTTCGAGATAGTGCCGAGAGAATAGTCTCGAGAGAATAGCAGTGCGTCGAGAATACTGACGCGTTTTGCGCCGCGGTTGCTTCGCGATTAAGACGGGGAACACGGCTGCTATCATACAAACAATGGGTTCTGTGCTGTCCAAACCGGAGCGCTTGCCGGTCGAGTCGCTGCTGCTCGATGTGGCTGACGTGTTGGCCACGTCGCTCGACCTGGATACGACCGTGCGCCGGGTCGCCGAGGTCGTTCGCAAAGTCATCGATTACGAAATCTTTGCGATTCTGCTGCTCAACGAAAAAACTCAGGAACTGCGCTTCCGGTTTCAGGTGGGCTATCCGCCGGAATTTGCCGAGCGCAGCCGCATCAAGGTCGGCGAAGGAGTCACGGGGCAGGCAGCGCAATTGCGGCAGGCGGTTCTGATTGACGATGTCGCCAAGGATCCACGCTACATCGAGGGCGTTCCCAATGTGCGCTCGGAGCTGGCCGTCCCGCTGATCACGAAGAACCGCGTCATCGGCGTCATTGACATTGAGGCGCGCGAACCCGGCTACTTCACCGAAGAGCATGTGAATGTGCTGACGCTGGTGGCTTCGCGTATGGCCGCCGGCATTGAAAACGCTCAGCTCTACACGCGGACGACCAAGCAGGCGCGCATTCTGCTGCTGCTCAACGAAATCGCGCGCGAACTCACCTCCATCCTGAATCTGGACGAGTTGCTTGGCCGGATCGCCGAACTTGTGCGGCGATTGATTGACTACCAGATGTTCAGCATTCTGTTGCTGGATTCTGCCGGTGAGAAATTGCAGCATCGTTTTTCCCTGCGCTTCAACGAGAATACTCATCTGAAGCATGAGATTGCGCTGGGGCGTGGATTGGTGGGGGCCGCGGCCGAGAGCAAGCAGGCGGTTTTGGCGCCGGATGTCTCCAAAGACCCACGATACATTCAGGCCAATCCAGAAACGCGTTCCGAACTGGTCGTGCCGCTCATCTACAAGGGCAAGGTGATTGGCGTGCTCGATCTGGAGCACACTCGGCGCGGATTTTTTACCGAGGAGCACGAGCGCACCATGACCACGCTGGCCGCGCAAATTGCGATTGCCGTGGAAAACGCCCGCCTGTACGAAGAGATCGAGCGGCAGGAGCGGCGACTGGAGCGCGATTTAGCCCTGGCGCGCGAGTTGCAGGGACGGTTGTTGCCGCAAACCAGTCCGAAGCTTGCTCACCTGGAAGTGGCCGCGAAATTTGTGCCTGCCCGCGCCATCGGCGGCGACTTATACGACTTCATTCCCTACTCGATGTCGCGGCTGGGCATCGCGATTGGCGATGTCAGCGGAAAAGGCGCGCCGGCGGCCATCTACGCCGCGCTGGTGAGCGGAATCATTCGCTCCCATGCTCCGATTGAACCTGGCTCAGCGGAAATGCTTTCGGCTGTGAATCTGTCGCTGGCCGAGCGGCGCATCGAAGCTCAGTTTGTCTCGATCATTTACGCGGTGTGGGACGACGAGCACCGCACTTTGACAGTGGCGAACTCCGGATTGCCGCGCCCGATTTTTGTGCACAACGGCAAGAACGAAGTGATCGAAGCGACGGGCTTACCGCTAGGCCTGTTCGACGAAGCCGAATACGATGAATTCAAATTTCGGATGAAGCCCGGCGACATGTTCGTATTCTTCAGCGACGGCATTCTCGACGCGCGCAACCGCAAGGGCGAACTGTTCGGGCGTGGGCGGGTCGAACAAATTGTTTCCGAATGTTCTGGAAAATCGGCGAACTGCGTGGTCGATTCGCTTTTTAAGGCCGCGGCCGAACATTCGGCGGGCGTGGAAACTTTCGATGACCAGACCGTTGTCGCCATCCGCGTACACGGCAGCGCTCACACTCCCCACAAAAAGAAATGACCTTGCGCAGTCAGAGCCCGGCCCCGCGTCCCCCAGGATTTGTCTATCGCGAGACGAAGCGTGGCATCCTGCGCCGGGCCGGACCGTCGATCCTGTACTGCGAAGACGTATCCCTGAACGCATTGGCCGAGCAGTACGGTACGCCTCTCTACGTTTATTCGGCGGAGATGATTCACGAGCGCTACGAGGCGTTCGATGCGGCGTTTCGCGACCGGCCACACAACATCTGCTACTCGGTGAAGGCGAATTCGAATCTGACCCTGCTGCGCCTGCTGGCCAAGAAGGGTTGCGGGTTCGACGTGGTCTCCGGAGGAGAACTGGAACGCGTGCTGGCCGCAGACCGCAAGGCTGCAAAGAAAGTTGTGTTCTCCGGCGTCGGCAAAACGCGCGAGGAACTAGCGGCGGCGTTGAAAGCCGGCATTCTGCTATTCAACGTGGAAAGCGAGTCGGAACTGTGGGCGCTGGCGGAGTGCGCCGGGCGCCTGCGCAAGACGGCTCCGCTGGCGCTACGAGTGAATCCGGATGTCGCCGCCGTAACTCATCCTTACATTTCCACGGGCTTGCGCAAGCACAAATTCGGAGTGCCCATCAGCGAAGCGCGTGCTCTCTACGCCAAAGCTTCGGGTGCGCGTTATCTCAAGGTGCGTGGGGTGAGCGTTCACATTGGCTCGCAGATCACGGATGTCGCCCCTTTCGGCGAGGCGATGGAGCGGGTGGCTGACCTCGTCCGCGAACTGAGGAGAGATGGCCACCGCATCGACTACATCGACGCCGGTGGAGGGTTGGGAATCGCGTACGAGAAAACAAATGGGCTGGAGTTCTCCACCAATGTGGCGGCGTATGCGCGGGCGCTCGCCGCTCCGCTGCGCGGTCTGGACGTGCGATTGTTGCTGGAGCCG
>JBEKWZ010000531.1:0-3817 GCA_049512555.1 Candidatus Sulfotelmatobacter sp.
CCGCGTGAACGCTACTGGCTGCACGCCTTGCTGCTGCTAGCCACCGTGTTCACGACGCTGGTGGTGGGAGCGCGGATGGAGTTTAATTTTCTGCACAATTTGCCCCCGTTTGCCTACAACGGAGAACGGCTGCCGTTTTTTCCCGTGGAATGGGTGGCCGCGCACCCGTCGCGTCTGTTCCTGGGGATTCCGTTTTCGGCGACGCTGCTGTTCATTTTGCTGGCGCATGAAATGGGACACTATCTGTTCTGCCGGTATTACGGAGTGCGCGCGACGCTTCCCTTCTTCATTCCGGCGCCAACGTTGATTGGAACCTTGGGAGCGGTGATTCGAATTAAGGCGCCGATCCGGTCGCGGGCCGCGTTGTTCGACATTGGCATTGCCGGGCCGATCGCGGGATTCGTCGTGGCCGTGGCAACTCTGGCCGTAGCGCTGACACTCTCCAAGCCGCTGGCTCCGGGTATGGGCGCGTCGGATCTGCAGTTAGGATTTCCGGCGATCTTCCATGTCATGCAGGGCGCGCTGCGCATGGTCGCTCCGAATCACTCGATTGCCGCGCTGCCGCTGACCCGCGTCTATTTGCACCCGACGGCGGTGGCGGCGTGGGTGGGCATGTTTGCGACCGCGTTGAACCTGCTGCCCAGCAGCCAGTTGGATGGCGGACATATTGTGTATGCGCTGGCACCTCGGGCACACCGCGTGATTTCGTGGACGACCGTGCTCGCGCTGGTCTACCTGGGACGCTTGAACTATGTGTGGTGGATCTGGTCCGGGCTGCTCGTCGCCATGAACCTGCTTACGTATCGGCAGGAACAGGCCCCGGAATATCCTATGCTTCCGGTGAGCCGCTGGCCCTGGGCTGCGCTGGCGGTGATGATGATGGCGCTGACCTTCACGATTTCGCCTTTCCAGAACTTGATGCGATAGTCACGAGCCGTGTTCCGGTTCAGGCGCTGGGTGGGCGAGCCAGCGCTGGAATTTTTCGTTGTTGCCCGGAGTGCTCGATCAGCGCAGCCAGCCGCTTCAATCTGGTTTCGTCTTTTTTCGCGCTGATGACCCAGAAGCTGCAGATTCTCTGGTATCCGGGCGGCTGGGATTGAAAGAATTTCCACGCGTACGGGCTCGCGCGAAATTTTCTTATGTAGGCGGTGGGAAGTTCGGCCTTTTTTCTTTGCTCGTAGGAGTAGACTCCGGAGCGGTCGCCATCGCGTTTCTCAAAGGCAGCCAGGCCTGCGGGGTGCATCAGGCCCAAGGTGGAAAGTACGGTGGCGCGCTTTACGTTGATGGTGCTCCAGACACTTCGCGGCTTGCGAGGCGTGAACCGAATCTTGTAGCTGAGGTCGTCAATGCTTTTGCGGATGCCGTCTATCCAGCCGAAACAGAGCGCGCCATCGACGGACTCAGGCCAGGTAATGCTCGGCCGTCCAGAGTATCGCTTGTAGAGGCCAACCCACAATTCTTGTCTGTGGGCGTGATGCTTCTCGAGCCAGGCGCGCCACGCCGATGACGAAGGAAAGAATTGTGGCTTCGGCGGCATACGCGAGAATTATCTACGAGCAGAGTCACATTAGCCAGAGTGCATCGACGTCAACGATCACCTGTGTGCGCGGAATCTTTTTTTGTGCGGCGTAGGCGAGCATGGTGCGGAGTGTGTTGTTGAGCTTTTCACGACTGGCGGACTTGAGCACAAAGTGGTAGCGATAATCGCGCTTCAGCCGCATGATGGGCGCGGCGGCTGGGCCGAGCACGCGCACGCCTTCGTGGCGGGTTGAGTCGAACCACTTGCCCAACGTTCCCGACCATTGCAGGGCGTCGTCCAGTTTGTTACTGCGCACGAGCACATTGGCCAGCGCGGAGTAGGGGGGATAGTGCATCCAACTGCGGAATTGCAGCTCCTTTTCGTAGAAGCCGATGAAGTCGTGACGTGCGGCGTACTGCACCGCGTAGTGATCCTGGAAATAAGTCTGCAGCACAACTTTACCAGGAGTCTGGCCGCGGCCGGCGCGGCCGGCAACCTGGGTGAGTAACTGGAAGGTGCGTTCTGCGGCGCGGAAGTCGGGTAGGCCCAGCGCGACGTCGGCTCCGACCACACCGACCAGCGTTACGCCGTGGATGTCGTGGCCCTTGGCGATCATCTGCGTTCCGACGAGAAGGTCGAGTTGCCCTTCATTCAAGCCGCTCAGTGCGCGCTCAAAGTCTTCGTGGCTCCGGACGGTGTCGCGGTCGAGGCGGGCAATGCGCGCCTGGGGAAACATGCCGTGCAGCAGCTCTTCGAGTTTTTCCGAGCCGGTTCCGAGAAAATATACATACTCACTGCCGCAGTGCACGCAGGCTTTGGGCACGGGCGCGGTGTAGCCGCAATAGTGGCAGACCATCTTGTGCTCGCGTTTGTGATGGGTGAGCGCGATAGCGCAGTTCTGACATTCGAGTTTCTTGCCGCAGGTGCGGCAGAGGACAACGGGAGAATATCCGCGGCGGTTGAGCAGGACCATGACCTGCTCTTTACGGTCGAGGCGCTCTTTGATTTCGGCTGCCAGCGTGCGCGAGACAACCTGTTCTTGGCCGGTTTCCTGAAACTCCAGGCGCATGTCGATGATTTCAACTTCAGGGAGCGGGCGTTGCTCGACGCGATCCGGCAACTCGACCAGCGCGTATTTGCTTTTTTTGGCGTTGAAATAGGATTCCAGCGACGGCGTTGCCGAACCGAGTACGACGACAGCATTCGCCATTCGGGCGCGCATCACGGCAATGTCTCGGGCGTGGTAGCGCGGCGTTTCTTCCTGCTTGTAGGACGAATCGTGTTCCTCATCGACGATGATCAGCGCGAGATCGGCGACCGGAGCGAAGACGGCCGAGCGCGTGCCGACCACCATCCGCGCTTCGCCTCGCTTGATGCGGTGCCACTGCTCGGCGCGTTCGCGGTCGGAGAGCGCGGAGTGCAGGATGGCAACTTCATCCCCAAAGATCTGGTGCAAGTCGGCAGCCACGGCCGGAGTGAGACCGATTTCAGGGACGAGCAGGATGGCGGAACGGCCGGCTTCGAGCACGGAACGCATTGCCGCCAAGTACACCGCGGTCTTGCCTGATCCGGTGACGCCGTGCAACAACATGCCGGAATACTTGCACGCCGCAACACTCTCCCGCACGCGCGACAGCGCCAATTTCTGGGCTGAGTTCAAATCGAAATCGAACAGAGAAGGCCGCGGCTTGGAGTGCGAGACGGAAAACCCTGCTGGCTCTTGGTGAACCTCGATGAGCCCGCGCCGAACCAGCGTGGCGAGGGTGGTTCGTGGGACGTCGAGCGTCTGCAAACTTTCCACTGGAGCTTTGCCGCCTGAGGCTGCGAGGGTGTCAATCAGTTTTCTCTGGTTGTCGTTCAGTTTGCCCTCGGCGGATTTCAGCAGCGCGATCTTGACGGTGCGGGTGGCGTCGCGGGCCGCGGAGATGTCTTCGCGCAACAACCATTTCTTGCGGACCATTCCGGAGAGAATGAACTTCGATGTGCGCGTTGCGGAACGGAGCGTCTCTTCGCGTACGAGATTTGATCCATCAGGCGCCGACTCGTATCCGGCGAGATAATCGAGCACGCGGAATTCGTCGGCTTGCTCTTCGGGAGTGCGCTTCGAGCGGGCGGACGATCCGGACATGCCGGCGAGATGCAGCGCCATCTGTCCTTCCTCGGTGAGGCGGTAGCCGATGGCGCGCTTGAATTCGGCGTTCAGCGGCAGCATGGTGCGGAACACTTCGCCGAGCGGGGCGAGATAGTAATCAGCGATCCAGCGGCCCAGTTGCAGCAACTGAGCGTCGAGCACCGGAG
>JBEKWZ010000532.1:0-3812 GCA_049512555.1 Candidatus Sulfotelmatobacter sp.
GTTGGTTTGCGCAGCCGGGAGATATTCTTTGTTATATCCCTCCTCGTTCGTAACGGTGATTTCGGCAATGTTAAAAGCTGGAGGCTTAGCCTGTGCGTGCAGGCAGAGCCGGTCCCGGAAATCTGCACAGGACGATAAGTGGAGTTTCTGCCTGACAGCTGGCACGTTGTGCCCAGCGAATCAGGAGACACGATGACCAGGCGACCCCGCCGGAACCACACACCGGCCTTCAAGGCGAAGGTGGCAATAGCCGCCATCAAGGGTGAAATGACGTTGGCTCAACTTGCGGAGCATTTTGACGTCCACCCGAACCAGATCACAGCGTGGAAGTCGCTGCTTCAGGAAGGGGCTGCCGACGTTTTCGGCCCCGGCGTTGGCGCGTCGAACCTGCCGGCGGTCGACGTGAAGTCGTTGCACGCGAAGATCGGGGAGCTGACGCTCGAAAACGATTCCTAAGAAACGGCTCCTTCGGGACACGTGTCCACCGGCTGGAGAACAAATCCGAAGGATTTGGCGCGTCGATGCAGATTGTCGATCACCCGCGTGCGATAGCGTGTCTCGTAGTACGACGCCCCGGGATCGACGTACTCCATTCCGTGACGTACGGCGTTGTAGAACAGTATGGCGATCTTGCGCGCCGTAGCGGTCACCGCCTTGGCCTTGCCGATGCGTGCCGAGAGCCGTCGGTAGAATGCGCCGAGCGCGGTGTCAGTCCGTCCAACAGTGACGGCAGCAAGCCGCAAGAGCGCCGCGGCCCGGCTCCCGCACCGGCGGGTTCGAGACGAGAGCATCTTGCCGCCGGAGATCTTGTTGTTCGGCGCTAGGCCTAGCCATGAGGTGAAGTGTTTTGCACTCGCCCAGGCGGAGAGGTCGTCGCCGCACTCAGCGACCAGCTTGAGCGATAGGTAAGGGCCGAGGCCGTCGATTTGTGTGAGGTCCTTTCCCAGCAGCGCGAAGAGTGCCGCCCGCACATCGAACGCCAGTCCGTTAACATGATCGGTTCTCGGCCGGCGTGGGGACAGCACCGAATCTGGTCTGCGACCGCGACCGATGCTGAGTTCCTTCAAGACGGCTTCGATCCTGGCGTCGCAGGCCGACACCTTCTCATGGTAAGCGTCGTAGAGGGCGAGTGCCTGTTCCAGCGCAAACAGGTGCTCGGCGCGGTAGCTCCCAGTGAGCGCCTTCTCGATCGTCTGCGCGCTGGCGTGGCATCGGTAATCGCGCAAGCGCGCCAACATCTTGGGGTCGTGTTCGCCGGCGAGAATCGCGCGGATGATCCGCAGACCAGTCGCGCCGGTGATGTCGGCGACGACGTGGTGGAGCTGGAGATTCATCTCTGTCAACGCCTTCTGCATATGCTGGATATGTGAGGCCGCGTATTCGAGCAGACGCTCGCGCTGACGTACGTATGCTCGAAGCTCGGCGATCTGGCCTTTCGGCCGAAAGCTGGCACGCAGTAGACCGTAAGAATGAAGCCGTTGTAGCCACTGCGCATCGCTGACGTCGGTCTTGCGTCCGGGCACGTGCTTGGCATCGCGTGCATTGACGAGGAACACGGTAAAGCCGCGAGCGTCGAGGAGTTCGAAGATCGGAATCCAGTAGACGCTGGTTGATTCCATGACGACCGACTCGACGCCATTTTCTGTGAACCAATCCACCAGCCGATGCAGATCGGTCGTAAAGGTACCGAAGCTGCGCACGGGTTCGGGCGTGCGATCCGCCCTGACGGCAGCCATGTGCATAGTCGCCCCGACGTCGACGGCCGCCGCGTTCGGGTGGACCATCGGCATCTTGCGATCGATCTTGGCTTTTGACCTCTTCCGGTTCATGTCCAATCCTCCTGCTGAAGGTAGCGGAAGGGCTGGGCCGCGCTATTGATCAGATTCCTAAACGGGATCGCCGGACGGCGTCACCACTCTCAAGCGCGCAACAACCCATGGGCCAGGTTTTTTAACGGGGTTACATGCCACCAAAATCGTAACGGCCGCTCCCTTCCGGGCGCAGTCTAGCGCCACCCGTTTCTATCCCCACAGGGGGCGGGAAGCGCCGAGATAGTTTTTTAGAAGGAGCGCTCAGCAAGGCCGGTTTGCTGAACGCAAAGCGATGATCGACCGGGAGCACGACCTACCGATCACCCGGCAGACCGAGACGCTCAATGTCAGCCGCGGCAGCGTTTACTACCTGCCGCGCCCGGTGCCGGAAGCCGACCTCGCGATCATGCGAAGGCTCGACCGGCTGCATCTGGAGCACCCCTTCGCGGGGGCGCGGATGTTGAAAGGCCTTTTGGCTGCCGAGGGAAGCAAGATCGGCCGCCGTCACGTGAAGACGCTGATGCGGCGGATGGGGATAGAGGCGCTGTATCGCCGTCCGCGCACGACCAGACCGGAACCCGGGCACAAGATCTATCCGTATTTGCTGCGCGGGAAGGAGATTACACGCCCGAACCAGGTTTGGGCGATGGACATCACGTACATCCCGATGAAGCGTGGCTTCGTCTATCTCGCTGTGGTGCTGGACTGGTTCAGTCGCCGCGTGCTGTCATGGCGCGTATCGATCACGATGGAAGCAGCATTCTGCGTCGAGACCCTGCAAGATGCATTGGCCAAGTATGGTAAGCCGGAAATCTCCAATACGGACCAGGGTTCGCAGTTCACCGGGGCGGCGTTTACCGATGTGCTCGCCGACAACGGCATTGCGATCAGCATGGACGGCAAAGGGGCTTGGCGCGACAACGTGTTCGTCGAGCGGCTGTGGCGTACCGTCAAGTACGAAGAGGTGTACCTGAAAGCCTACGACGGCGTCAGCCAGGCGCGCACATCGATCGGCCGCTATCTCGACTTCTACAATTGCCGCCGTCCACATTCGAGCCTTGACGGCGCTACACCAGATCAAGCCTACTTCACCCGCCGGGGTTCCCTTTGCCCGTGGAATAGCCACGTCGGTTCAACACGGAGGCAATCTGGTCGTCGCCGTAGCGAACAGCCATACGACGAATGATCTCCAGCGCCTCTATGGGCGTGGCTGTTTCCGTTGCGGAACGCGGTCGCTCCACCGCGAGCCGCGTATGCGCACCTCCCTTCCAGTGAATCACCAAGTCAAGGGTTTTTTTATCCTGGTCAGTGCGCACAATGATCTCTTCGATGGCGGTACGGAAGATCATCTTCTTAAGTGTCGGGGGACAGTGGTTGCTCTGCCAGACTCCAGCAAAGTGATCGCCCATCGAACGTATTCTGATTTCCTCTTCAGGCGATAACGAATAGCGCTCGGTTTCGAGACTGGAAAGCCGCTGCTTGACTGCCTCGATCTCTTCCAGCTTTACGTTCCACCGCCGTTCCAACTCGCTGGCTGCAAGTCGATTCCGGGCATCCACCGCGTCGTACTGTTCGAAGGCCTTCCTCGCCTCATACACCAATTGCTCGAGCTTGCGGGACAGCGCGGCACGTTGAGCGGTGCCGCCGGCACTCAGTTCTTCGAGAGCCCGCAGACTGGCTTCCACCCCCAATGGCGCGATCGCCTTTAATAGTTCTTGTCCTACGCACCGATCTACCGAGCTGCCGCCGAAGCCGATGCAATACTGCCCGCCATCATCGTAGTCGCCTTTGCAAAGGTAGCGCGCATGGGTGCCGCGGCCGCCCCAATAGCGTACATGCAGCTTGCGTCCACAATGTCCGCAGCGCAGGAGTCCGACCAGAAGACCCTGGCCGGCGCGAATCGCCGCCATCGATTCGTCTCCCTCCCAGTTCACTGAATTGCGCCGTATCATTCGCTGATTCTCTTCGTAGGTTGCCCAGTCAATATAACCTACATGATGA
>JBEKWZ010000533.1:0-3803 GCA_049512555.1 Candidatus Sulfotelmatobacter sp.
CAGTCAGCGCCCGGCACTGCTCCAGATAATTTTCGTGCGTGAGCACGCACCCCTTGGGCCGCCCGCCCGTTCCCGAGGAATAGACGATGCAGGCCACATCGTCCTTCTGCCGCATCACAAAGTCGGGAGCGCCCTTGCGCTTGAAGTCTTCCCAGCGGAACGCGCCGGCCAACTCCACGCCCAACGGCGCCTCCGTAACCAGAACAATCTTGGTCGCAATTTTCTGGAAGTCGGGCGACTCCATGATCGCACGCCAAAGGTGGTACTCGACGATCAACACCTTAGTCTTGGAATGCGCGAGCAATTGCAGATGCTCCGCCGCCGTCAGCTTGTAGTCCAGCGGAACCAGCACGCCCCCGCAGTAAAAAATCGCGTAAGCCGAAATCAGCCACTTCGACTGATTCGTCATGATGATGGCCGCGCGGTCGCCCGCATCATAATCGGCGTCTTCGAGCGCGCGTGCCAGCGGCAGCGCAATCTCTTTGAAATCGGAGTACGTCAGCCGGACTTTCTCACGATCGCGCTCCGCCTCGATCAGACAAACTTCAGGCGCGAAGCGATCAAGCGCATCGCGCAGCGCCGCGCCCAGACACGTATATTGGCGGAGATCGAGCATAAAAAATTGCTGACCGTAGATTGTAGAGTGTTGACCCAACCACCGGGACCGCATCAGCAGCGACGTTCCCCGTCAATCAACAATCAAAAATCAGCAATCAACAATAAGCAACGAGAGGTCCTAGTCTACAAGCGCGCCTGAATCTTCGCCGCGAGCGTCCGAAAGTCGGTCACGCCCTGCAGTTCGTAATCCGGCAGTTCCACCCGAAAGTGATTTTCCAGCTTCGTGAGCAAGTCGAGCGTCTGCAGGCTGTCGATGCCAAGCGCCTTGAAGAAATCTTCGTCGGGAGAGAGCGACGCGCGCGGCACTTTGAAGTGCGCCGCGGCCAGCGTGAGTATCTCGTCGAGCGTCTTTTCGGCGGTTTCCATAGGCAGTTATTCTAATCCACTCGGGACTACGGCAGATATGGCTGCGCGTCGGTGCTCTCGACAAATTTCTTCAATCCCGCCTGTACCGCTGGCCGCGAAAACAGCTCGCAGAAAATATCGATTTCCTTTCGCAACTCCTCGATCGGAATCGGCTTGATGAACCGTTTCGCCGCAACTGCCGTCTCGCGGTCGAACTTTCCGATCTGCGCTGCGGTTGCTCTTGCCGCGCGCAAAGCCTCGCCTTCTCCCACGATTTGGCTCACCAGTCCGATTTGCTGCCCCTTGGTGGCGTTGAAACTGCGACCGGTCAGCAGCAGATCGCGCACCACGGCGTTGCCCAAATCACGCTTCAGCCGCGGGATTCCGCCGAATCCGGGAATCAGCCCCAGCCTCAGTTCCGGAAAACAAAAGCGCGCCATCTTGTCGGCGATGATCAAGTCGCAGACCAGCGCCAGCTCAAACCCTCCCCCAAACGTGACTCCGTGGACGGCAGCAATCGTCGTGAGCGGCGCTGCATCAATCCGATTCAAAACCCGGTGAATGCGCTCCAGGAAATCGCGCACTCCTCGCGCAGCCTGCAATTTTTCCATCGCCTGCGACTGCTCGTAAAGCTCTCGCAGATCCGCTCCCGCGCAGAAACCGGACTTCACTTCGCTGAAAACAATGAGCGCATGCGCTTCTTTTTCCAGTTCGTCCAGGGCGGACGCGAATCGCTCCAATTCGCTGAGCGACAGCGAGCCCAGTTCATTGCACGGATCGCGGTGCAGCGCCAGTTCGATGACCCCACCCTGCACCTGCCACGACACCGCTTGCCCTTTGAATTGCTTGACGCCCAATGCGCTCCCTTTCGCAAGCTCTGAACTAGACCGCCTGCTTCACCCGGTACATCTCCTCGATCTCGCTCTTCATACGCGCCGCAATCGCATCGCGCTTCAACTTGCCCATTGCCGTAAGCATTCCACTGTCGACAGAGAACGGCTCCGGCCGCAGGCAAAACGCTCGCACCTGCTTGTAGTGCGGCAACTGCGAATTCACTGCATCCAGCGCCGCCTGCACCTGTTCGCCACTGACGTTCCCCGTGACGATCGCCGAAAGATATCCGCGCCCATTGCCCACGATAACCACCTGCTGCGCCTCCGCCAAATGGCGGGCGAGTTCCTCTTCCACCGTTTCCGGCGCAATCTTGTGCCCAGATCCGAGAACGATCAGATTCTTGATCCGGCCAACGATCCGCCAATTTCCCGACGCATCCATCTCGCCCTGGTCGCCCGTGTGAAACCATCCGTCGCGCACCGCCTCCGCCGTCTGCTGCGGACGATTCCAATAACCAGGAAACACATTCGGTCCCCGCACCACGATCTCGTCGTTCTCGCCCAGCCTCATCTCAGTGCCGGGAATCGCCGGCCCTACGCGCCCCGGCGCGACGTTGTTCGGATCGTCCATGGTGCATATCCCTGTCGTCTCCGTTAGCCCATAAACCTGCAGCACGGGAATGCCTAGCATGTCGAAATAATCCTGCGTCTCAGGAGTCAGCGGCGCCGATCCGCAAATCAGCGCCTTCAGATTCTCACCCACCATCTTCTTGCGGATCTCCGGAAACACCAGAGTATTGGCCAGCCACAGCCACAGTCCGTCACCAGCTTGCGCCCGCTTTTCTTTCTGCCGCGTCCGCCCAGCCTTGGCTCTTGAGTAAGCCGCCTGCACCAGCCCACCCTTCTGCGCGATCTGTTCCTCCACCGCGCGGCGCATACGCTCGAGCAACTGCGGCACGTTCAGAAAATAGTGCGGAGCCGTCGCCGGCATGTCGCTTGCAATCTTCGTCAAATCGGTGTTCAGCGTCACCAGGCTTCCGCGCAACAGAAAAGTCAATACAGCGATCCACGACGCGCAAAAACTGAACGGCAAGTAGTGAAAGATCCGGTCTTGTCCAGACCGGCCGCCCATCAGCCCATCGAGCCGCGCCGACGTGCAGCCCAGCATGAACCCCACGTTGGCCGCGGTCAGGACTACGCCCTTGGCCTCACCCGATGTGCCCGAAGTGTAGATGATGGTCACCGGGTCGGAATCTTGGATCTGCGGCCGGTCCAAGGTGATTCCATCGACACCCGAAAAAATTTCGTCAAAAAGAAAATAAGGAGGCGCTGCCGGCCCGTTCGCCGGCCAACTCCGCTGTATCCCGTCCCGCAGAGTCGCGTCGCCACAGCACACCAAGCCAGTTGTGCTGTCTTTGATCATCGCCACCAGTTCCGTCGGGGCCTGACGGAAATAGAGTGGAACCACGATCAGCCCTTCGGCCATCGCCGCCAAATCCATCGCCATCCAGCGGATGCTGTTGGCCGCCAGCAGTCCGCAGCGATCACCTTTCTTCAAGCCTTTCGACGCTAGAAATGTCCGCGCCTTCCGGATCAACTCCAGAACCTCGCCACCCGTCACTCCCGTGACCTGCCCGTCGCGGATTTCGAGCAGCACTTTCGTATCCGCCACGGATTTCAGTTGCGAAAAGATTTCCCCGACAAATGGCATGAATTTGTCCCGGAATCCCGCCTCGATTCAGCAGTACGCGGCCACTAACTGGCGCAAAGAGGCGTTCATGGGCGGCAGATAATCCTCCCAACTCCACTCGCCAGTGCGCGTCGGAAACTCAGGATACCGCCGCTGCACTTCCTCTTCGAAGAAAACTCCCATCCGCGCCATCACTTTCAGATTCTTCACCACCGTCCGCGCAATGCCGTCGGCAATGCGCTCTCCCTGCGTGGCCAGTGTTTCCAACGCGGCCAGTAATTTCGGCTCAAGGTCGGGGTCATCCACCGTCATCAATA
>JBEKWZ010000534.1:0-3796 GCA_049512555.1 Candidatus Sulfotelmatobacter sp.
TCTTGGCCGCTCAATGTGGTAATCGAGAGATTTATCGTCAACTGACGATGGGGCCGATCATTCGCGCCAAGTCTGTTCGAATCCGAAGAACTTTATGTCGAATCGCAGGCTATTCGTGTCGAAGGGTCTGCATGGGATCGATCTTCGTCGCGTGGCGGGCGGGAATGTAGCTGGCGACGAATGTGACGGCCATCAGGAGCGACGACACTAGAACCAAAGTCAGCATATCGTGAGCCTTCACACCGTAGAGAAACTTCGCCATCAGTGGTGCGGCGGCGAACGAGCCGGCGATGCCGATCACTACTCCTATGAGCGAGAGCACCATTGCCTGCCGCAAGACCAATCCCAGCACCTGCCCACGTTGCGCTCCTAACACCATTCTCAGACCAAGTTCGTGGCGGCGTTCGCCGATGGAGTACGAAATGACTCCATAGATTCCAATTACGGCGAGGAGTAGCGCGATCGCGGCGAACAGCTCCAATACCTGAGAGAGAAAGCGCCAGGGGGTGGCCGACTGCGAGACCGTTTGCTCCACCGTCATGATCCCAAAGATGGCCGATCCGGGCGCGAGCTCTGAAATGGTCCGACGCATGCTCTGCATCAGTGCTTTCGGGTCAGCGTGAGTGCGGATGATGATGCTCTTGTGAACGCGTGCTTCCGTCCAGCCGGGATAAATGCGCGATGACAACTGCTGATACGGAACAAAAGCTTCGGGTTCGGCGGGCATGGTGAGAGAAAACTGCTCGACGTCTTGAACAATGCCGACGATCTGGCGCGGCTTCTCGTCGGGCGAGTCGTCGAACTTGATCGCCTGCCCGATCGGATCCTGATTCGGCCAATAGCGCTTCGCCATGGCCTGGTTGATCACCACCGCCCAGGCATTGCTGGCCGTGTCCTGCTCGCTGACGCCGCGACCTCGGATGATGGGAATGCTCATCATGCGAAAGTAGTCGGAGCTGACTCCCTGGCGAAGAACGGTGGGCTTTTCGGCAGCGGTCGCAACACTCTGCCCGGCAATCGTAAAGCCGGGCGATGCGTATTGCGGAGTTTCCAGGAGCGGCAGCCAATCGATCAAAGCGACGTCTTCGACGCCCGGTGTGCTGCGGAGTCGATCGAGGACCTGATTGCAGAACTGGCCCACTGGCGGCAGGATCACATTGAAGTCGGGATCCGTCGGGGGAGACGCGTTGATGTATTTATCTCCGGTCAGGCGAACTTCCGCCGTCAGCAGACGCTGGGGAGCGAAGCCCGGAGGAGTCCGCAAGACGCGCGTCAGCGTGTTGATCATCAATCCGGCGAAGATCAGCAACACCAGCGACAGCGCAATCTCAGTTACGACCAGCGTGTTTCTTGTGCGATGACGCGAAATCGTCGCCGTGCTGCGTCCATCTTCTTGCAAGCTCTCCTTGAGGTTCGTTCTCACAGCGCGATAGGCGGGGATCAGCCCGAAGGCGATCCCGGTCAGAACGCAGGTGCCGAAGGTGAACAGCAGAACCCTGCCATCCACCAGGACGCCGGTTTCGCGCGGCAACCAGAATGGAGCCCACACGTTGAAGACTCTGACGCCGAGAAAAGAAAGGAGCAGACCCACCAGCCCCCCGATCAGCGAAAGCAAAACGCTCTCAGTGAGCACCTGTTGGATCAACGTTTTTTGGTTTGCGCCCAGCGCCACGCGCACGCCAATTTCTTTTCGCCGTCCATCTCCGCGAACTAGCAAGAGGTTGGCGACGTTGGCGCATGCAATCAGCAAAACTAATCCCACGGCTCCAAATAGGGTGTAGTAGACGCCTGCCCACCCGCCAAACAGCCGTTTCTGCAAGGGATCGACCCGGACTCCCACGTCCTTGTACGTCTCCGGGAAGATTTGCGCCAGGTGCCGTTGCGTCACGTTCATCGCGGCCTGCGCCTGCTCCAGAGAAACGCCGCGCTTTAGCTTCCCGACGGCTTCCTCCCATCGCACATCGTTGATGCCGGAATCGACGGAATCTGACATTCCGTGGATTACGTAAACGTCGGGTGTTCCCGTGCCGAACAGGTCAAATCCGGGTTCCAGGACGGCCACAATCGATCCCGCCCCAGTGTCTACAAAAATGGTCTGGCCAAGCACTTTAGGATCGCCGCCGAAGTGACGCTTCCAGAATTCGTAACTGATCAAAACACCTTGGGATCCGCGCTGCTCGCTCAAGTCGTCGCTGGGGATTGTTCCCATGAACGACTTGATTCCGAGCATGGTTAGAAGCCGCCACGTCATGTGCTGCACGGCCACCCGCTCGCCGAATCCGGCTCCTGACATAGCGACGATGTCGGGGTGAGAGACGAACTCCAGTTGATCGAAGACCTGGTTGTCGGCTCGCCAGTTGGCGACGTCGCTGCCCGAAACTAACCCGAAAGGGCTCCCGGATTTGGGGAAGACGTTCGACACCGCTACGAGCCGGTCCGCATCCGGATACGGAAGCGGGCGCAGAAGAACTCCATTGATGACGCTAAAAACCGAGGTGGTGGCGCCAATTCCGATGGCTAGCGTCATGACTACGACCAGCATGAAGCCGGAGCTTTTTCGTAATCCACGGACGGCGTAACGCAGATCCTGGGCGATAGCTTCGATGGATCCAGTCATCAGGTTGTCTTGCGGAGTCGGCCTGACGATGGCCGAACGCGGTAAGTCTACACCCGGAAGACTCGCCTAACGGGCGTACCGTTAAGACCGGGCGTTAGCACTCATCAACTTTAAGTTTAATCGCACTCAGCCCTTCTCGACCGTGACCGTGTAGTCCGTGCCTTCCCAGCGATTCTCCGCAGGCCAGAAGAAAGTGAAAACTACCTGGCCTCCTGGCGGTAACGACGCGGTGGGCAGGTGCAGGGTGTAGATGCCGAGGCCGGTGTCGCGGGTGTCGGTGTCGTGGGACGTGTTCCAGTTGTCAATGCTCCAGCGAATGCGAGCGGGGGTGAGCAGGGCGATGCGCAGGATTTGGTTGCGGGGGATGGTGCGGATTTTATTGTTAAACCTCCAGCCGCAGTGTGGACGCCCATGTTTCTCAATCAAATAGCGTTGTACGGTTTGCGGAGGCTGGTCGAAGATCTTGTTGTCGCGAACCGAGCGGCGCAGCTTGATGTACTCGGAGTGCGCCCAGACCAGCGGGCAGGCGGAACCGGTGGGCTTGCCGCGGAAGAGTTCGAGAGCCGGAATGTCGGCGGAGTCCCAGACTTGTTCGGGTAGCAGGCGGCTTTGTCCGCTAGTCGAGTTTTCCATGACGGTAAGCAACGCTTCTGCCTCATCGCGGTGCCCGCCCGCCAGACAATAGTGCGCGCGTTCTCCGGCCAGCAACGGCCAGGGCCGGCCGATGCCGGTTCCGTCGAAGGCTGAGCCATCTTTATGTTCGCCGTAGCCGTCGCCGTTGTAGCGATACCAGCAGGGGCCCTGGGGTAGCTCGACGGTTAGCAGGGCGTCGATGGCGCGGAGCGTATTCAGAATGCGCGGGTCGTCTGCTGCTCTCAGGCCAAAGCGCACCAGAGCGAGGGCGTCGGGGCTGATGATGTGGTAGGCACGGTCACCGTCCTGGCCCCCGTCCTGGCTCGGCGGACGGTTCTTGATGGGAACGAAGCCTTGCGTCGGGGACGCGGCCGTGTCGGTCGTCGGGGGGGCGATGCGGACGTAGTAGCCGGCGATGCCAAGTTGCTGGGCGAGGTCGCCTCCGGTGGCATAGGTCCAGCGCTCAATGCTGTCGTTCCAGGCGTCGGCCGTGTCGCGCAGGGTGGGAGCCATTTCGCTGTGGCCGGTGAGTTCGGCGATGTCGGC
>JBEKWZ010000535.1:0-3795 GCA_049512555.1 Candidatus Sulfotelmatobacter sp.
CCCGATGCCGACGTGATTGCGGCCTGCCAGAGTTTGAAAGATGCGGGATACATGATCGCGCTCGACGACTATGTGGCCGACGATCCGCGCGAGGCGCTGGCGGAGATGGCCGACATCATCAAGGTGGAAATGCAACTGACCACCGAGGAGCAACGCCTGGCGCTTCTCAAGCAGTTTGGGCCGAGGCGCTGCCGGTTGCTGGCCGAGAAGATCGAAACCCATGCGGAGTTTGTGCGGGCGCGGGATCAGGGATTCGTATATTTCCAAGGCTATTTTTTCCGCCGTCCGGAAATGATGAACATGCACGACATGCCGGCCAACCGGATGAATTATCTGCGCATGCTGCAGGAAGTCTCGCGGCCTGAGTTGGACCTGGCCGCGCTGGAGAGGCTGATCAAGGCCGAGGCCTCAGTGTGCTACCGTCTGCTGCGCTATCTCAATTCGGCGATCTTCGGGTTCAAAAGCGAAATTCATTCGGTGCGGCATGCGCTCTCGGTGCTGGGAGAGCGGGACGCGCGTCGGTGGGTGCGCCTGGTGGCTGCGGTTGGTGCGGGCCAGGAGAGCACCAGCGATCTGGTGCTGTCGGCGCTGGTGCGAGCCCGGTTTGGCGAATTGCTGTCGCCACGGGTTCCACACGGGAATTCCGATTTGTTTCTGCTGGGCTTGTTGTCGCTGATCGATGCCATGCTCGAAATGCCGATGGAGGAAGTATTGGAAAGGATTCCGTTGGATCATGAGACCAAGGCAGTTTTGTTGGGGCACCCGAGCTTGCTGCGTCCGGTGTACCAGTTGATGCTGGCGCGCGAGAGCGGGGAGTGGGTCGCGTCGGCGGATCTGAGCCGGAGCATGCATCTTGATCCCGACGATGTCGCCGGATTCTACTGGCAGGCGCAACAGTGGGCGCGGGAAGTTTCGAACGCCGAATGAAGATCGGCCTCCGCCCATTTTCTGTTCCGAAACAATCCGAGTTCCGACTCGCCCTGAATCCTGCGGTTCATGTCCTCCTGTGCAAAACGATTCGCCGGTGGGGCCTTGCGCGGTTTCGCCAGGACGAGTACCATAAAGTTGTTCTCATTTAGGCCTCGTTCCCGCGCAGGCCTTCCGCGCCAGCCGATCCGAGGCGGCGCCTTACGGATCCGATAAACGGAAAATCGATACGCAGCTTAGGAAATAACGGTTTCATTCTCGAATAGCAGTTCGTTTCAAGAGTTGGGGTTTGTTCCATAGTGTCCAGTAAGTGTGTCCAGTCGCTAAACCGCAACTGTGCTGATCCAAATGTGGGTGCCGGGCGGAGCTTCGCCTTGGAACTGCGGAAACACGCGACTGGCAGGCCTTTGCGATTCTGTAAAATTCTGCAACCAGTGCGAAACAGCTTGAGAGGACTATGAACGCAGGACCAGGAAGACCCTCCGGTGGCGGTGGAGGACGACGCAGGCGGCGCGGACGCCGTCCTAACAATCAGCGTGGACAACGGCCCGGCCCCGGGCTCAGCCGCGAAAACAAAGACGGCATCTACACCGCGCCCATGGACCACAGCTACCGCGCGGCCCTGGCCGGAGGCAACAACAACAACGGCCACAAAGGTGGACGCCAGCGGCCCGGATTTGCTGCACAATATCCGCAGCCCGAGCCGGAACCGTTGCCGGTGACCGCCGCCAGTGAAGATGCCAACTCGCGCATCTTTGCCTTTATCGAAGATCTCTTCTTCATGGCCAAGATCCAGGAAACCGCGCGCAAGCTCAACGTGAAAGTTGAATTTGTGAAGTCCGACAAGGATCTGATGGAGCGCATGTCGCAAAACGGCGAAGAGAAACCTTCGCTGATTATTTTTGATCTGAATCTTGCCAGCGTAAAACCCCTGACCCTGATTCCGAAACTGAAGAGCAAGCTGAAGAAGGGAACGTCGATTATCGGATTCCTGTCGCACGTGCAGGGCGACCTGAAGCAGAAGGCACACGAAGTGGGTTGCGACATGGTGCTGCCGCGCTCCGCATTTTCGCAGAATTTGCCGCAGTTGTTGCGCCGGCACGGCGCGCCGGAAGAAGCGGAGCCGACGGTGCAGTAGGGAGTTTCGGTTCAAGAATCAGCCCACGGCTAATGCCGTGGTTTTTTTGTTGCGACGCGAATCGCGAGGATCGGTCCAGCGCTGATTATCCCGGGGGCCAACTGAGCGGGCGTCCGCCGAGCAGGTGGACGTGGAGATGAAACACTGACTGCCCGGCGCCGGGGCCGACGTTGAGAACGGTGCGGTACCCCTGCTCGATGTTGCGCTGGCGGGCGATGTGGGCGGCGGCCAGATGGCAGCGGCCAATGAGTTCGGCGTCGGCCGCCTCGGCCTCTTTTAATCCCGCAAAATGTTTTTTGGGAATGATCAGAATGTGGGTGGGAGCTTGCGGATTGATATCTTCGAAGGCGAACACATGCTCGTCTTCGTGAATTTTCTTAGCCGGAATCTTACCGCTGATGATGCGGCAAAAGAGGCAATTGGGATCGGTCATGACTGATCTAACCTTGGTGGTTCAACCTTGGTGATTCTCGTGCGGTTCGACCGTAACTGGTTCGTCCAAGAAGTTTCGCTAATCGCTTGGCCTCGCGCTGTGCGGCCGCAGCGATCGCGCAATCAACACCAACCCACCGACTAGCAGAACCAGCATCACCACAGTATTGAACAGGCTGGTCGGCTGAAAATAAATATGCATGTTGGCGATGATGCCCGCAAAAATAAATAGAGCTCCGGCGACGGTCAGCAGCCATCCTATGACGCTCTTGCCATTCCAGAACAAAATTCCCACGCCGAACAGCATCGGCAGAAGCGTGATGCCGAAACTGCTGCCTCCCCAAAAACTCCAGTACGAACCCACCACGCTTACCTGATGAGTGATGAGGAAGCCTCCAATGCAGGCCATGGCGAAACCGAGCAGAAACATTCCTAGCCCGCCGGAAGTGCCGCCGACATCGCTGATTGAACGGTTGTCCATGGGCGGAAGCATAGCACTTCGCGGCGCTTGGGGAAACGAAAAGACGAAACGAAAAGATGTCAGCGATACGCCGACGGCGGCAGGCCGGTAATGCGGATTCCGGCGTGGCCTTTGTGACGGATATTCATGCCGATGAGAAGGGCGGTGATTTGCTCGACAATGCGGGCATTTTGCAGCGGACCGCCGTCGAGGGCGCGGACGCCCGGAATTTTCGCCGCCAGTTCGCGGGTGAGTTGCGCGGCGTCGGAATCGTTGCTGCAGACGATGACGTCGCAGTCGATGGGCGCATCGCCGTTGAGCAGTTCCGCGGAAAGATTATGGAAGGCCGCCACCAAGCTCACTCCTTTGGGCACGAGTTCAGCGGCCTGCTGCGCGGCCGAGCCTTGCCACACGCCGAGCGTGCGCGAAGCGCGTCCGCCCACGCTGGCCGCGAGAGGAACGGTGGCGTCGATGAGGATGCTGCCGTCGGTGATGTCGGGTTTGAGTTGCTTAAGCAGCGAGGCTTGCGCTTCGAAGGGAACGGTCAGCATCAGGATGTCGGCGGCGGCGCAGGCGGCGCTGTTTTCCATGCCCGACACTTTGGCTTCCGGGCCAATTTTTCGCTGAATGGCGACGGCTGCAAGTTGCGCGCGCTGCTCGTCGCGCGAACCGATGATGACAGTCTCTCCGGCGCGCGCCCAGCGCAAGGCCAGCCCCATGCCCGCCGGGCCCGTGCCTCCGATGACTGCGATGGGGCGGATCCCTGGAGCGTCTGGATTGGAGGATGTGGTCGCGCTCATGCGAATTCACCCTCTGCGAATTCAGCCTCCAGCGGCTG
>JBEKWZ010000536.1:0-3793 GCA_049512555.1 Candidatus Sulfotelmatobacter sp.
GTGGGATACACGGTCTTGTTGGTTGTGTCCACCAGAGCCGTCAACGTCGCCGTGCCTCCAACGTTAATGTTCTGCGTGGCCGGGGTGAACGTAACCGAAGGCGACGGATACTGCACTGCTACCGCTGCACCCTGCGACGTAACAGGTGTATAGTTTCCGTCCCCACCGTAAGACGCTGTAATTGTGTAGTTCCCAACTTTCGTAAACGGAGATGCCGAACTCGTAAAATTAGCACTGAGCCATGCGACCGCCGGCGGACCGACCTGGTTTCCTGGCTGGTAAGTCGTTGTTCCCGTCACGGCAGTTCCATTTACCAGAAAAGTTACTGTCCCCGTCGGAGCGACGCCCGAACTGAGCGCCTGAACCAGCGCGTTTGCGGTGAGCGTGGAGCCTACTGCGGCGCTTCCAACCGACGGCGGATTCATTTCCGACCCGGCGGGCGTTATCGTGATCGCATTCGTCCCCGTAGTCGCATTGAAGCTTTCATCCCCTGCATAAGCCGCCTTCACCGAATCCGTTCCACCGGGAAGCTGGACCGCAAGGTCCTCGGTGTACCCGTAACTGTTCAGCGGAAATGTTCCGGCGTCGAGCATGGCGCCGTTGTTGGTCAGACTGACGGTCCCGGTCGGACAGGCCGTCGCCCCCGAAGTAGCCACCGGTGCGCATAGTTGTCCCGCCGCGTTGTCGACATTCACGCGCAGGATGTAGGGCGAACCATAGACCGCCGTATTGGTGTTGCCACTGATGACTCGATTGCTCGCATCGAACGTGACCAGAAAAGCCTGTGGCTGGCTGTTCTCTTTGTTCACCGTCACGCTGAACAGGCTGGAATCGCTCGGTCCGTAGGTCGCATCGCCCGGATAATGAGCTTTCACCGAATACGTCCCGCCCGGCAGCATATCCGTGGTTCCCGAGACCGATCCGCTAGTCAGGCTGAAGCCCGCAATGGCGGCAGTTCCGCTGGTCGGCCCGCCTTCCAGCGAGATTGAACCCGTCGGCGTTCCGGTCCCGGACTCCGGCTTTACTGACGCCGCGAACGTTACGGCCTGTCCGTGAGTAATAGTCGTCGGCGTCAAACTGCTCAACGTCGTGGTCGACGGCAGCAGTGTCACCGAGTTCCATTTCGTCACCAGGTTGTTGGCATTCACCGATCCCAACCCGGTGGCCATGTCATAGCCTGCACCCGCGTTGTATCCGTTCAGAATTCCGTACGTGTCGCCGGCAAAGGTGGTCGTGCAGTTCGGCGACCCGGTCAGGCATGGCACTGCGTTTGTCCCTACCGTCACATCGTGAAACGCGTTCGGTTGCTGGGCGGCCAGTTTGTAGAGAATGTAATTGGCGTTGCCCTGGCGCTCGCCCATCTTCTGGTTCACCAGCGCCATAATTCCTGCAAATGCCGGCGACGATACCGATGTCCCTCCGAACCCCAGAAAACTCTCCGGGCACGCTCCCTGGTTATCCGCCTCGCAAACCACGTACGCATGTCCCACGAAACCATTGCTCGCAAACAGTGAAACGTCGGGAATGTCGCGCTTGCCGTCGTTTGAGAAGCTGCCGCTTCCGGTCTGCCACGCCGGGCGAGGATATCCGCCAGCACAGCTGGCCGCCGTTGAACCGCCGGGCGTAGTGCATTTGCTCACGCCTCCTGAACCGGCCACGATGACTACGTCGTTGAGGTTCGGATTATTGCAATTCGTTTCGGGATTCGTGCTGAGCGTTGAGAATGTCTCCCAGATCGCATTGGTGCAGGAATCATTCCAGGTTGACTCCGGAATGTAACCCAAGGCGGATTCCTGCGTGGTCGGATTATTGGTCGTGGTCCAGTAGGAGCCGGGATCGGTGAAGTCGTTGAAGTCGGTGCCCCCAACCGCAACGTTGTAAGGTGTGGAGGCATATCCGCTGATCTGCAGCCCGTATTGAGCCGGAGCGGGAGGAGGCGCGTCAAAGTTGTCGCATCCTGCCGAACCGGCATCACCGGCAGAAATAAGAACTGTGATCCCCTGCGCCGAAGCCTGTTGCCATAACGTGCTGTAGAACTGATTGCCCGCCGTGCCCAGCCCTAATTCGCACTGTCCATAGCTCTCGCTCATGATGGCGGCGAGGTTGTTTTCCACGATGTACACGGCCGACAAGTCCGTTCCGAAAGTCGTTTCCGTCGACTGCGAGATCACGAAATCAATAGTCGCGCCCTTCGCCACTGCGCCCGACCACTGCACATCGATATCTGCCTCCGATTCGTCGCCCTGGATGCCGGGGTCGAGCCCATTCCAAATAAACACCGGATCATTCACCGGCAACCCGAAAAAGCTGCGAAACGCCTCCACATCCGACATCTGGATGTCGGTCTCACCCACAATTGCGATCGTTACTCCGGTGCCGTCGATTCCAGCGTTCCAGAGCGGCAGCACGTTGTAGATCGTGGCAAAATCGTAGGGCCCCAGCCAGTTGGCGCAGTAGCCCTGAACCAGGTTGTTCTCAACACATCCGGAAGGAAAGGTCAGCAACGGCTTCACCGGAATAATCTTTCCCGTCTTCGGATCGCGTTCCCCAACGCCGGCCGAAACGCTCATCGGCTTGCGCGGAAAATTATTCAGCGAGCGCACGCCCGCCACTGCCGGCGTCAGCGCCGTCGGAATCTGCGGATCACTCGAGTTCGCCCAGTACTGTTCTCCATTCACGACATATTTGTGAATCGTGGTGTGAAACGCTTCCTGCACCTGGCTGGCCGAGCCGGAGAACTCGAGCACAGTCCGCCCTTTATTCGAGCCCACGCGAAATCCGTGGGACTGCAACCACGAGCTGACGGTTTGCATGTCTTCATCGGCCGGACCAAACTGCCTGCCGAATTGTTCCGGAGTCAGCCATTGGTGATAGTTCGGCGAGGCCTTATCCTGCTGATCGTCGAGCAACCGGGAGAGCGCCGTCTCTTGTTCGGGGCTACGCTTCAACACCAGCAGCATCCGCTCCATGGGCAGGGTTGCTGGAGCTGTACCCAGGTCGAACTCCGGCCGTGCCAGCGGATGCGTATTGCCCGTCAGCGTGATGAGATTCGATTCATCGACCGCGTGCGTGATCAGAGAACGGGGAACGGCAGCCACCCGAGCCGCTTCCTGCGCGAGCGCCGTTGCGCAGAACGTCAGGGTCGCCACAGCTGCGATCAAAGTAAATGCTCTGGGGAAGGAAGGACGGCCAGGACCCGACACGCCATTACCCGACACTAGGATCGCTCGCATGTGGGACACACCTGTGGCATCGAGATGTACCGCATCCACTGAACCCGAGCGGACGGAGGAAGGAAGGGAGATCCGATCGTCTCTTTGACGGGCCTTTCGGCCCGCGTGGACCTCAAACCCTACATCAACTCTTGCCTGAATTCAACGCCTTTCCAGGGAGGGCGACGCCGTCTGCGATCCTTGCTCCTCGCCACGTGGACGGCTATCCACAGGCCGTTTCGCGTGCTTGGGCTTGTACCAACGAGTCTTCCTGGGCGTCGAACCGGATGGCATACTGAGTCCACGATCAACCGTCCTTGGGGGACTCATGAAAAGCAAAATCGCGGGCATTGGGGCGTTCGTTCTGGCGTCGGCCGCCTTCGCCGCCGCCCAGACCTACACCATAACCGAGATCGGAACGCTCAAGGGCGACAACGAGAGCAGTGGCTTCGCCATCAACAACCTGGGCGACGTTGTCGGGTGTTCCGACACCCAGACTACCGAGGGCTATCCCTGCACCGGCCTGGTTCCGGGTCAACATGCGTTTTACTGGCACAAAGGAAACGGCCTGAGAGATCTCA
>JBEKWZ010000537.1:0-3786 GCA_049512555.1 Candidatus Sulfotelmatobacter sp.
ACCGGCTCCCCCGAATCGATCAACGCGCTCACCAAGGCCGTCGGCTTCCAGTATCAGTACGACCCGCAGAGCAACCAGTACGCGCACACCACCGCCATCATGGTGCTCACGCCGCAAGGCCGCATCTCGCGCTACTTCTACGGAGTGGATTATCCGCCGAAAGATCTGCGCATGGGATTAGTCGAAGCCTCGCAGGGCAAAATCGGCAACGCCGTCGATGCTGTGCTGCTCTACTGTTATCACTACAATCCCGCGACCGGAAAATATGGCGCCATCATCACCAACATCCTGCGCCTGGGCGCGGGACTCACAATTTTACTTCTCGGCGGCATGATCTTCATCTTGTGGCGGCTGGACAAAGCCGCTGTGCGCCGCAGAGATTTCGGTCACGCAACAAGGATTTAGAACGTGAACGTCAGCAAGAACGCGAAAATCGGCAAGAACACGAAGGCTTGGAAAGAGCACGAAAGTGAGCGAGGCCGCGGAGAGTCAGCATGAACGCGGAGGGTCGGCAAGAACGGGAAGGGCACGAGTTCTACTCGTGCCGCAAAGCAGTCGAAATGCGTTGCGCTTCAGCGCCTGAGGATCGTTTTTTTCCTCGGCTGGACGCAACATTACGAAACGGACTAAGGCGCAAAACGGAGTCAAGCACGTAAGCTATGTTCGATAATTTTCCATTATGGCCCGATCGGGCCTCCACTGCGGCGGCCAACGTCGATGCCCTGTTCATTTTCCTGCTCATCGTGTCGGGAATGATGACGGCGCTGATTTTCACCGTGGTCGTCTACTTCGCCGCCCGCTACCGCCGCCAGCGCGGCGTTCCGGCCGAGCAGATCGAAGGTTCCACCCCGCTCGAATTGACCTGGTCGTTCATCCCATTCGTCGTCTTCATGGTTATCTTCGCCTGGGGAGCCGTCGTCTACTTCAAGAGCCGCACTCCCCCTCGCGACTCGACCGAAGTTTACGTAGTCGCGAAACAGTGGATGTGGAAGCTCGAACACGCCGAAGGCCAGCGCGAAATCAACGAACTGCACGTCCCCGTCGGCCGTGACGTCAAGCTCATCATGACTTCGCAGGACGTCATCCATAGTTTCTTCGTCCCCGCGTTCCGCATGAAGCAGGACGTGCTGCCCGGCCGGTACACGGTCGCGTGGTTCCGCGCCACCAAGCCGGGCACCTATCATCTTTTCTGCACTCAGTATTGCGGCACGCAGCACTCCGGCATGATCGGCTCCATCATCGTGCAGGAACCCGCGCAATATGAAGCCTGGATGAGCGGTGGCGCCACCGGCCCGCTCTCCGCCACGGGAGAAAAAATCTTCGCCGAACTCGGCTGCGTCACTTGCCATCGCAGCGACGCCCAGGGCCGCGGTCCGAACTTGCACGGAGTCTTCGGCAGGCCGGTTCAACTCGAAGACGGGCGCAGCGTGACCGCGGATGAGAATTACATCCGCGAGTGCATCCTCGATCCCGGCGCCAAACGCGTCAAGGGATTCCAGCCCATCATGCCCACGTTTCAGGGATTGGTAAGCGAAGAACAAGTCAACGCGCTGGTCGCCTACGTGAAGTCGCTGGCCCAGCCGGGAACCGCTGCCGCTGCGACCAAGACGGCCGTCGTCGTCGTACCCAAAGATGTTCAGCAAGATGCGCCACAAGACACGCCCGAACCAGCACAGTCCACAGGAACTCAGGTGCAATAAGTTATGGCTACCGCAACTGCTCAACCCGCCGCTCAACCGATCGAGCGCGAAAATTATCTGAACAAGCACTACGGCGTCGGCTCGTGGCTGTTGACCACGGACCACAAGCGCATCTCGCTTCTCTACCTGCTCTCGATCACCTTCTTCTTTTTCATCGGCGGCTTCTTCGCGCTGCTCATTCGCCTCGAACTGCTCACGCCCGCCGGCGACCTCGTCCAGGCCGACACCTACAACAAACTCTTCACCATGCACGGCCAGGTGATGGTCTTCTTCTTCCTCATCCCCTCGATTCCCGCCGTGCTCGGCAACTTCCTCGTGCCCATGATGATTGGCGCGAAAGATCTCGCCTTCCCGCGCATCAACCTGCTCAGCTGGTATCTCTACGTCATCGGCGGCATCATGATGCTGCACTGCATGCTGACCGGTGGCGTCGATACCGGCTGGACTTTCTACGTACCCTTCAGCACCGCCTTCAGCAACACCAAAGTGATCGAAGCCGGACTCGCAATCTTCGTCGCCGGATTCTCCTCCATCCTCACCGGCCTGAATTTCATCGTCACCATCCATCGCATGCGCGCCCCGGGCATGACCTGGTCGCGCCTGCCTCTGTTCATCTGGGCACACTACGCCACCAGCATCATCCAGATTCTCGGCACGCCCGTCATCGCGATCACCCTCATCCTCGTCGTCGCCGAACGCGCCTTGCACCTCGGTATCTTCGATCCTAAACTCGGCGGCGATCCGCTTCTGTTTCAGCACCTGTTCTGGTTCTATTCGCATCCCGCCGTCTACATCATGATTCTGCCCTCGATGGGCGTGGTCACCGAAATCATTGCCTGCTTCTCGCGCAAGCGCATCTTCGGTTACAGCTTCGTCGCTCTCTCGTCGATCTCCATCGCAGTGTTCGGATTCCTGGTCTGGGCGCATCACATGTTCGTTGCCGGAATTTCCGTCTACGCCGCGCTCGTATTTTCCATACTCAGCTACGCCGTGGCCGTGCCTTCCGCCGTCAAGGTTTTCAACTGGACGGCGACGCTCTACAAAGGCTCCATCCGCTACGACGCACCCATGCTCTACGCTTTCGGCTTTCTCGGCCTGTTCACCATCGGCGGATTGACCGGCCTCTTCCTGGCCTGCCTCGGCGTCGACATGCACGTTCACGACACTTATTTCGTCATCGCCCACTTCCACTACATCATGGTCGGCGGCGCACTCATGGGATACCTCGGAGGCATGCATTTCTGGTGGCCGAAAATTTCTGGCAAGCTCTATCCCGAAGGCTGGGCGCGCCTCGCCGCCCTGATCGTCTTCATCGGCTTCAACCTGACATTCTTCCCGCAGTTCATTCTCGGCTACGTCGGCATGCCGCGCCGCTACTACCAGTATCCGCCGGAGTTCCAGGTGCTCAACGTGCTCTCGACCGCCGGCGCAACCGTGCTCGGCGTCGGCTACCTGCTGCCCATGATTTATTTCCTGTGGTCGATGCGTTACGGCAAGCCCGCCCCCGACAATCCGTGGAACGCCGCCGGCCTCGAGTGGAAAACGCAATCCCCGCCGACCACGTACAACTTTGAGGAAGAGCCGGTAGTGACCTGGGAGGCTTACAACTACGAGGAGCTGGACGCGCCCCAGAAACAGGAGGTTCCCGTTGCCCGATAGCTCTACAGCCGCGCTCCATAGTAGCGGTCAAAGTGGCGCTCACAGCGAGGTTCACGGCGAACGCAACCCCGCGCTCCTGCACCACTTCGCGACCGAAGAGCAGCAGCGCGATTCCTCCAGCCTCGGCATGTGGATTTTTCTCGCCACCGAAGTCATGTTCTTCGGCGGCCTGTTCTGCGCCTACCTCATCTATCGCGGATGGTACTTCTCGGACTTCGCCGCCGCCAGCACGTCCATCAACGCCGCCCTCGGCGGCGCCAACACCGCCGTCCTCATCTGCAGCAGCTTGACCGTCGTGCTCGCCATCTGGGCCGCGCAAACTTCGCGTCGCGGCCTTCTGCTCGCCATGCTCGCGCTCACCATGGTCTTCGGATGCACCTTCCTCGGCATCAAAGGGATCGAATATAAAGACAAGTTCGACGAGCAT
>JBEKWZ010000538.1:0-3774 GCA_049512555.1 Candidatus Sulfotelmatobacter sp.
GGCCTCAGCCCCCGATGAATCGGCGAATGATGCCCGGGACGATACGCAAATAGGACGCGGGCACGACCTCACGGCAGACCTGTATCCAAAACCAGCAGATTGCTGCCTTCCGACCATATTTCGGCGTAATTCTGCTTCGAAATTCTTCCTCGAGGTCGCCCACAATGGCCTCACGATGTTTTTTGGGCAGGAAAAGGTCCAACAAATAGCTTCCAGCACGGGGCGGATCTTGCTCGCATACTTGCGCAAGTGGGCGCTCCCGCATCTTGCTCGATGGTTTTGGGTTCTCCGCTGACCTCCGAACCAATTCGCGCGCTTTCTCATAAGCAGTGCGTTCCAGGTAGTCCTCATAGACCAGGCTGCCTCCGCCGAGAGGCTGCGGGGTCGAGTCGAGCCCGATGATGGCTTGCGTCGTTACACCGACCGGCAGGCGGAACTCCACCTTAACCGCGCCCGAGCGGATAAGATCCGCCAGGCTTGCCTTTTTCTGTTCCATATCTGCCACCGTCGTCACGCATTGCGCGTCAATTCTCTAGCAAGCCCGTCAGACCCTCAGACATCCGCTCGACGCGCCTGAGCGCCGTCGACAACACAAGTTGGCCGCTCGCGTTGACATTGTAACTTCGCTTCGCCCGCCCCCCACGCTCAGGCGTAGGCTGGCCGAGCTTGGAAGTAACGAAGCCCTTTTCTTCCAGGCGATCTAGACCCGCGTATATAGCTCCCCTCGATACAGCGCGCCCAGTACGATGCATTATTTCCTCGCGAATGGTCCCTCCATGCGCGTGCTCGCCCAGTCGCAATACAGCCAGAAGGAGCAACTGCTCGAACTCTCCGAGATAAACGCCTTTTGCCATAGTGCGCCTACAAATGCGACTATATCAGGTCGGCGCCAAGTTCGCAAGCGTCTTCGGTATCCTAGCCTCGTGCCTAATAACCCGTTGCTCGCCATGTTCCCTACGATTGACCATGGTCATTGACCATGGTATAACACGAATATGAAAGAAGTAGCCATCTCCGAGTTCAAAGCCAAGTGCCTCGGCATTCTCGAAGAGGTCCGCAAGACGCGGAAGCCGATTCGCGTCACTCGCTTCGGTGAACCGGTGGCCGAGGTCGTTCCTCCCACCGCCGATAAGAGTAAAGGAAGACGGCTGGGTGCCATGGCTGGAACCATGAAAATTCTCGGCGATATCGTTGGCCCCACGGGTAGCCTGGATGATTGGGATGCGTGGAAGGAATGAAATTACTCTTAGACACGCACATCTGGCTGTGGAGCCTGGGGGAACCTCACCGTCTTTCCAGGCGCGTGGCGAAGGAATTGGACGATCGACAAAATGAACTTTGGCTCTCGCCGATCAGTATCTGGGAGGCGTTCCTATTCTTCCGCAAGAAACGCATCCAGATTGACACTGACTTTACAACCTGGCTGGCCGCCAGTTTGAACGCATTTCCCGTGATCGAGGCTCCTCTTACGTTTGAAGTCGCTCGCACGTTGCCAACGCTCGGGATGCCGCACGAGGATCCAGCCGACCTATTCCTCGCGGCCACCGCTAAGGCGTTCGGGCTTATGCTCATTACCGCCGACCGCAATCTCATCAAGACTGAGGGTGTTTCCGTTCTTGCAAATTAGGCGGCGAGCCGCCCAGCGCTACACCTTCTCGATCGTCACCTTCTTCAGCACCACATCCTTGTTCGGCTTATTCTGCCGGTTTTGGGGAACTCCGGTGATCTTCACCGCGACGTCCTGCCCCTCGACCACTTCGCCGAAAATCGTATGTTTGCCGGTGAGCCAGGTCGTGGGCACGGTCGTGATGAAGAACTGCGAGCCATTCGTGTTGGGGCCGGCGTTGGCCATGGCCAACTTGCCGGGTTTGTCGAACTTGTGCGGTGAGCCTTTGGTCTCGTCCTCGAACTGGTAGCCGGGGCCACCCATGCCGGTGCCCTGTGGATCGCCGCCCTGGATCATGAAGTCGGGAATCACGCGATGAAAAATCGTGCCGTCGTAGAGCCGGTCTTTCGATTTCTTGCCGGTGCTCGGATGCTTCCATTCTTTCTTTCCCTCGGCCAGTTCTACGAAGTTGGCGACAGTTTTGGGCGCGTCTTTTTCAAACAGACGGCAGACAATGTTTCCTTCCGAGGTTTCAAAAATGGCGTAGGTGCCCGCGGGGCGGCTCATGAATATTTATTCTCCTTGAGTTAATGGCTTCGATTTTAGCAGGACGCAACAACATCGGGCCCGCCCGGAACCGGAAGTGTCACGACTCGGAGGCGATCCTTATTTGGTGCTGCCCGGCCGCAGGTATTGCGTGAAGAATTCCTGGGTCTCAAACGCAAGCCGCCTGCGTGCTTCCGGTGTCCGGAAGGTGTGGGCGTCTTCCACGGTGACAAACTTTACTGTCGCCCCGGCTTGCTTGAGTTTGTCGACAAGTTCCTGCGCTTGCGCCATCGGCACACTCTGATCTTGAGTGCCATGAATAATCAGGAACGGCGCGACATCCTTCGCCGCGTGAAAGGCGGGCGACGCGTCCTGCCAGATCTTCGCATGCTGGGCATAGTCTCCACCGAAGAAAGCAGTGAGGAACGCAACGGCCTCAGGATCGTCGTGGGCCGTGAAGTCGGTGGGTCCGCTCACATCCACCACGGCCTGTACCTTGCTCGAATACTTGGCCAGGGCCGGATCAGAATTATCGCGCGTGTTTTCCATTCCCAGCAGGGCCGCCAGCTGCGCGCCCGCGGAGTGCCCGAACGCTCCCACATATTGCGGATCGACGTCATATTTCGCGGCGTTGGCGCGGATCCAGCGAACCGCGCGCTGCACATCGTCGAGTTGGGACGGCCAGAGATTTTCAGTTCCGTGGAACAACCGGTAATCGACGGAGAACGCGACAAAACCCGAACGGGCGAGAAACATGCCCATGGTTTGCATCGTCGACTTGTCAAAGCTCGTCCATCCCCCACCATGAATCAGAATCACGGCGGGAAGCAAACCAGAGGAATGTTCGCCCGGCTCGTAAATATCCAGCAGCAGAGGATGGCCGTCGACCGTGCCGTAGGGAACGTCGTGCTCGATGGAAGTCGCCGGATTTTCTGACGGAGGAGCGGGCGGCTGCGGGGCGGCTGGGGCTGTTGGAGTCTGGGCAGGAGCGGCCTTGGGCGTCTGCCCGCCTGCAGCTGGCGAGGCCGCAAGTATCGCGAGGGTCAGCAGGAACGCGTACTTGATCATAAGAGGAATATTTTAGGCTACAGCTTCGTGGCCCTTCGACGACGGCCTTGCATTCAATTCGAACTGGGTGTCGGCTTCGGCGTGGTTGCTGCCGCCGGTTTCTTCACCGACGTTCCCGTAGCGGGCTTAGCGCCCGTCCCGGTCCCGGTACTGCGCACGATCGTGATGTGGATGACTTTCACCGGACGAAGAGGGCGGTGATCGGTCGCCGGATCCGTTGCCATGCGCGCGATCTTCTTCACCAGTTCCACGGTGGCGTCGTCGCATTGGCCAAAGATTGTATAGCCCCCGTTCAGGTACGACTGCGGTCCCTCGGTAATGAAGAACTGCGAACCATTGGTGCCGTCATGGCCCGCGTTAGCGTATGCCAAACGACCCGGTCGGTCGAACAGCAAATCGGATGAGACTTCGTTCTTGAACGGAGTGACGGGATCGGCACCCGATCCCGTGCCGGCTGGATCGCCGCCTTGGATCATGAAGTCGGGGATGACACGATGGAAAATCGTTCCGTCGTAAAGGGGCACGCCGTGTTTGGTTGCACCGCTGGCGGGACT